>DATFKJ010000379.1:0-2231 GCA_035268705.1 Roseovarius sp.
GCTTATCTGGCAGGCCGAAGCCGCCGGGGTCTGGGCCGTCAAAGGCGGCATGCATCAATTGGCCTTTGCGCTGCAATCCGTCGCTCACAGCAAGGGCGTGCAGTTTCACTATGACGCGGATGTCTCTGAGGTCATGATCGACGCAGGTCGTGCCACTGGCGTCCGGCTGAAAGACGGAACCGTCCATACCGCCGATACCATCGTTTTCAACGGCGACCCTCGCGCCCTGGCGACCGGCCTGTTGGGCAACCCCGCAACCTGTGTTGCACCACAAACCAAACTCCTCCCGCGCAGCCTTTCGGCCGAAGTTTGGGCCTTTGCGGCAACACCCAATGGCCCGGATCTGGCCTATCACAACGTGTTTTTCCGCGATCAGGCGAAACCTGAATTTGATGCCATCGCCCAAGGCCGCCACGTGCCCGACCCCACGCTATATGTCTGCGCGCAGGATCGCGCGACAGGCGAGGCGCCACCGGCAGTTGAACGGTTTGAGATTATTGCCAACGCCGCCCCCCTCACCGACATTCAGACGCCCGAGGAGTTTCACCGATGCCAGACTCGCAGCTTCCAGACGCTGGCCACATTCGGCCTGACCTTCGATCCGATGCCGCAGACGCCCGCACTGACCACGCCGCAGGGCTTCGACACCCTTTTTCCAGCGACGGCCGGTTCCCTCTACGGGCAGAGCCCACATGGCACGACCGCAGCTTTTCAGAGGCCCACGGCCCGGACGCCGATCAAGGGTCTGTATCTGGCCGGGGGCGGGACACATCCGGGGGCGGGCGTACCGATGGCGGCCCTCTCCGCACGGCACGCGGCCGAGGCGATCTTGAGCGACCGAACTTCAACATCGCGGTCCCGCCAAACGGATATGCATGGTGGTACATCGACGGGATCAGTGACGGCGGCGGGCGATCGCTAAGCGTCATCGCCTTCATAGGGTCGGTGTTTTCACCCTGGTATGCCTGGTCCGGGCGGCGCGCACCGGAAAACAATGTCTGCATCAACGTGGCCACCTACGGTCCCGGTGGGCGCTTCACCATGACCGACCGGGGCCAAAGCGCCCTGCGCCAATCGCCGGATCACTTTACCGTCGGCCCCTCCTCCCTGCACTGGACTGGCGAAGAACTGGTGATTTCCATCAACGAGATCAGCTCGCCGCCCTTGGTATCGCGCGTGCGCGGCACAATCAGGGTACGCCCCACGGCGCTCACCTCGGTGGAACTTCCGCTGACCGAGGATGGCGCGCATATCTGGCGCCCCTTCGCCCCGACATGTTCAATCCGCGTCGATCTTGAGGCGCAGGGTTGGCAATGGGATGGGCATGGCTATTTCGATGCCAATTTCGGCACGCGCGCCCTCGAACAAGACTTCAGCTATTGGACATGGGGTCGCTTTCCCACGGGCGACGGGAGCACCTGCTTTTACGATGCCAGGCGGCTTGAGGGTTCAGAGCTTGGGGTTGGCGTTCAATTTGATGATCGCGGCCATGCCCAATCCATCACGCCGCCTCCAAAGGCGCGGATGAAACGCAGCCTGTGGGCATTGCGCCGCGAAACCCGCGCCGATTCCGGGGCGCAGCCCGAACAAGTGCAAAGCATGCTGGATGCACCATTCTACAGCCGCGCAACTGTGAAGACCCGGATCAACGGCGAAGACACGATCGGCGTGCACGAAGCGCTTGATCTCAATCGCTTTCGCTCGCCACTGCTCAAGCCCATGCTCGCCGTGCGCGTCCCGCGCCGAAGCCGCTGGCGCTTCGACTAGCTCTCGGATGTCGCCCCTGCCTCATCGGGGTTCAGACGCAGCACCGACAGGTTCAAGGCACCGGCGACACTGACCCAGACAAGATAGGGGATGAACAACGCACCGGCCAACCAATCCACCATCCAGAGCGCGACCATCGTCGCCGCGACGGATACCCATAGCCCGACCAGAACAATCAACCCAAGGCGCATGTTCCGCAGGCCGAAAAACACTGGCGTCCACAGACCGTTCAGCGCGATCTGCAAGGACCAGAGCGCCATGGCCAAACCATTGTCGGGGCTGACTGCGGCGCGGGCGCCCGCTGTTGCCATGCACAGGTAAAGGGTGGTCCAGGCCACCGGGAAAAGCCAGTTGGGCGGGGTCCAGCTTGGCTTGTTCAGGCGGTCATACCACGCCCCGGGCGGAAACAGGCCGCCGGTGCTACCCGCTGCGAAGCAAGCGGCAAGGAAAATCGCAAAATATAC
>DATFKJ010000380.1:0-16239 GCA_035268705.1 Roseovarius sp.
TATTATCACTATAAAATTGATTACGGCTGTTACGTGGATCTCGTCGCCACCAACTCAATGCCAAAGGAATTTGACTTCGAGAACCAAAAACAGCTCGAAGACATGATTGCTGCTGTTGAAGTTCCCGGAGAAGACGATGGGCGCTCCTATCGAAGGTCTATCCTCGAGATTGACGAGTTTTATGACACGCACCCTCAGCACAAGGTAGCCGTCTGATTTTTTGTGTTGCGAACGCTTTAAAATTAGCTTCCCAGTAGAACGCCGTTTCAAAGCCCACTTCTGAAGTGGGTTGCTGTTTTTGAGTGGCGCATAGAGTTTCTTTGGCCAATGCTCATTGCCTATTTTCTCCGTATATTCTGTACCACCCCCCTCCCCATCCCACACAAAACCCACGTCCAAACCGGACGGCTCGGGCGTGTCTCACCCCCCCAAACCCCACCGACGTCATACCGACAAAATACCGACGTGATACCGACAGGGGTTTTTCGGCGTTTCGGGGCGGGGTTGGCCGCGGCGTCTCCTTCCCCTGACATCCTCGGGTTTTGTACGAAACGGGCGTAGAAAACGTACGGTTCGTACGTGCCTCGTCCGCCGCCCCCCTGCGCGCCGATGTGGCTCAGCCGGGGCAAAACTCGACGGGTGCGATCCTGCGGTCAGTCGGTTACAAGGGATGGATGATCAGCTTCAAAATCAGGTCAAATTTTGAACACAACAGCATGCTCTAAGTGCATGAAAGATCATAAAATCGTGGGACACATTCAATGACATGCTTTGAGGGAGCGCTGGCAGATCCTGTTTTCATGGGCACGGCAGGTATTATTGCACTGGCCGGGTTGACCTTGGTCTTGATGCTGAGAACCCAGTCATTCAACGGCAAGCCCTTCTACGCGCTCAGTTTTATCGGCGTGATGTGGACATTGTTCACTGTCGGGCTCGAGTCCGCATCAAGCACCTTCGGTTGTCAGTTCCAATGGGCGACCCTGGCATGGCTGGGCCATGGATTGATCCCTGTTGCATGGTGTTTCTTCGTTTTCGCCTTCGTGGGAAATGCGGCATGGGTGCAGAAACGCGGGGCGCGGGGCGCATTGATCCTGTTGCCCGTCGCAATCTTCGCGTTGGCCGCAACAAACCAATGGCACCACCTCATCTATGCCGAGACCTCGGTCATTCCCGAAGGCCGTGACCACATAGATTACGTCCATGGCCCGGGCTTTTACGTGGTCATCGCAGGCCTTTACCTTTTTGTCATCGCCACGCTGGTTTGCCTGTCGAGGGCCTTCGCCCGCGCCAAACGCGCCGCATGGCCGCTACTGTCCATGCTCACGGTGATTACCCTGACGCCGCTTGCCATGAACGCGGCCTATGTCGGCCTTGGCTTCACGGTCTTCGGGCTTGACCCCACACCTTTCATGTTCACGCTTGGAATCCTTGCATTTTCCTGGCTTCTGGTGACCAACAAGACGATGGATATGGCCTCTGTCGGTCAGTCGGTCCTGTTCAACACGATGAGCGAACCGGTTATTCTGGTCGATAGGCAGCGGAACGTCGTCCTCACGAACACCGCCGCCAAGTCCCGGGGCCTGAACGATGGCAACGGTCATATCCTGAAAGACCTGTTTGCCAATATCGAACAGGTCGGCCCGGTCGAAAACGGCACCCACCTTCGCATAGGACAGCGCGACTATGAACCGCGCATTCAGAAGGTCGAGAACCCGCTCAACCCAACCGGCCCCGTTTTGGGGTGGAGCGTGACCTTCGTGGATATCACCGACCGGATCGCCATCCACGCTTCCTTGGAAGAGGCCCTGAAAAAGGCAGATGACGCCAACCGCGCGAAGGATGAATTCGTGTCGGTCATCAGCCACGAAATGCGCACGCCCCTGACCTCGCTCAAAGGCGGCTTGGCGCTTGCGCTCAGTGGTCGCCTTGGCGAACTCAGCGCCCCCATGAAATCCTCGCTCGATATCGCGCACCGCAACGGGGTCCGCCTGTCGCGGCTGATTGACCAGATCCTGCTGGCGCAAAAGATGGACATCGGCGCGCTGTCCTTGGAAAATGAGGCCGTGGATCTTGACGGGCTCCTTCAGGACGGACTTGACGAGAACCAGACCTTCGCCACCGAGCGGGGCGTGCGCCTTGTCAAGACAGAATCCGAGCATCCTGCGTATGTCACCGGCGACGCCTTTGCCATCCGTCAGATCATCGACAATCTGCTTTCGAATGCGATCAAGTTTTCCGCCGAAAACAGCGTCGTGGAAGGGGTGATCAAGGTCACAGATGATTACGTCAGACTGTCGATCACGGACACCGGCCAAGGCATCCCCGAAGGCATGGAAGGCAAGGTCTTTGGCCGGTTCGAGCAGGTGGCGAACAGCGGGCAATCCTGCACGCAAGGCTCCGGCCTCGGGCTGCACATTTCGCGGCAACTGGCCAAGCAGATGCAGGGCGATGTCTACTATGAAAGCCAAATGGGCACCGGCACGACCTTCCACGTTGAATTCTCACGCATTGTGCAATGCGCAGAGCATGACGCCCGATTGGCGGGGTGATGATATCGGCGAGTTTGTCGGGGAGTGTTTGTGAGAACGAACATGCGGCCCCGGAGCTGCCGCGGCGCATCAAACAAGGCTGAGCGGCGAGTTCGTCCGCTGATCAGTCTTTCGCAATTTGCGTCGCAATTTTCTGCTTATCGGCCCCTTTAGGCCGCATTTGCATAAGCCTCCTACGTTTACCCCGCTCAAAAACGGCTTTCCTTCGTGGGCGTTTCAGGCGACGTAAGGGGGATGGTTCAGTTGCTCAAATTCCTGCGTGAAAATGCGCCTTGGTTGTCGGCGGGGGTGCTGCTGACCTTTCTAAGTTCCTTTGGGCAAACGTTTTTTATTTCCATCTTCGCCGGAAAGATCATGGGAGATTTTGGGCTCAGCCACGGGCAGTGGGGTGGGATCTATACGTTGGGCACCACGGCCTCGGCGGCGCTGATGGTTTGGGCCGGTGGCTTGACCGATCGTTTCCGCGTGCGGGTTTTGGCCTCCATAATATTGATTTTGTTGGCTTTGGCCTGTGTCTCCATGGCGCTCAACCCTGTCTGGTGGTTGCTTCCCGTGGTGATTTTCGCCCTGCGCTTCACCGGCCAAGGCATGACGTCCCACATCGCCGTGGTCGCCATGTCCCGCTGGTTCATTGCCACTCGTGGCAAGGCTTTGTCCGTCGCCACACTGGGTTTTGCGGGCGGTGAGGCGCTGTTGCCCCTGATCTTCGTGGCGCTCATGCTGACCTGGGATTGGCGGGCTTTATGGGGGCTTGCCGCAGTGATCGCCATTCTGGGCATCCCCCTGATTTTATTGCTTTTGCGGCAGGAACGCACGCCTCAGTCCTGGGCAAAATCCGACCAAGCGCTTGGCATGCTAGACCGTCATTGGACACGCCGCCAGACGCTCCATCACTTCCTGTTTTGGTTCATGGTTCCCGCCCTGCTCGGCCCGGCAGCATTCAACACCGCGTTCTTTTTCCACCAAGTGCATTTCGCCGAAGTGAAGGGCATCGCGCATGTCGAACTTGTCGCCATGTTCCCTCTCTACACCGGGATCAGTATCGCCGCGATGGTGCTTTCCGGCTGGGCCTTGGACAGGTGGGGCACCGCCCGCTTGATCCCTTACATGCAGCTTCCGATGGTGGTGGCTTTCGTTCTGTTTTCCATCTCAACCGGCCCAGTCACGACACTTTTCGGGTTTGTTTTCCTAGGGGTAACAACCGGAGCCAACACCACCCTGCCCAATGCGTTCTGGGCAGAATTTTATGGCACTGGGCATATCGGGTCGATCAAGGCCATGGCCGCAGCAATTATGGTTTTCGGCTCTGCCATTGGCCCCGGCCTGACGGGCGTGGGGATTGATCTGGGACTTGGGATCGAGGCGCAATATCTTCTGGTCGCAACATACTTTGTCTTTACGTCCGTGACGATGGGCATCGGTATCACCCGCGCACGGCCCGACCTAGCGCGCGCGTCTTAGGTAAACGTAATATGCCCCACCGCCCCCATGTTTGAGGTGCGCTTCGCTGACCTGCAAGACGACTTGAGCCAAGGGCGGAGTGGAAAGCCAATGCGGCACGTTATGGCGCAAAACACCCCGTCGGACCGGGATCGGTCCGCCTTCGTCGCGATCCTTGCCTTTCCCCGTAATTACCAGAACAAGACGCTTGCCTTGCGCATGCGCCCTGAGAATGAAGGCGATCAAGGATGGGTGGGCTTGATCCATTGTCATGCCGTGCAGGTCCAGCTTACCTTCGGGGACAAGCTTGCCACGTTTCAATCGACCAAAGGTTTTGCGATCCATCTGAACCGGCGTGGCCCTGAGTCTTTCGGCCATTTCGGGTTCGATATCATGGGATGCATTCTTGGGCTTTGCATTCTGGCCCAAGTCAAAAGCTTCCATGCGTGCCTTGGGAGTCTTCTTTGGTGTCGGCTTGGGCAGCGGGGTATCTCTGTGCTTGCGGTCTGGATGCAGCTTTTCGGTTGTCTGGGCCACTTTGCGCCACAGCTCCAATTCCTCGGGCTTGAGGCGCCTGCGACTCATGGAACAAGGTCCGTCGCCATGGCAAAGGCGCGTTGAATCGGCATCAAGATGATCAGGCGCCCGGGGTCGCGTAGACGGCCTGCTGCCCGACCCGCTGCATCCCCCGTGCCAAAGAAAACATCGGCCCGCTGCGGCCCCTTGATGGCCGAACCGGTATCCTGCGCCACCATCAATCGGCGGATCGGCGTTTTGCCGCCTTTCTCGATCCAGACCGGGGCGCCAAGCGGTGTGAACTTCGGATCGACGGCAATCGTGCGTCCGGCAGTGATCGAACGGTTCATCGCACCAAGCGGGCCGGCCTCCGCTGGCACGTTATCCACACGGCGGAAGAACACATAGGACGGGTTGTGAAACAGCAGTTCCTGACCCTCAGTAGGGTTTCGACGGACCCAGTTCTTGATCACCTGTGCCGAGACTTGATGCACATCGTAGATCCCACGCCGCACAAGCTCCACACCGATGGAGCGATAATCGTGGCCATTCGACCCGCCATAGCCCACGCGGATCATCTTGCCATTGGGCAGGCGAATACGTCCAGAGCCTTGGATTTGCAGAAAAAACAACTCCACCGGATCATCGACCCAAGCGATCTCAAGGCCTTTGCCCTGCATGTAATCGCCAGTTTCGATCTCACGCCGTGTCAGCCACGGATTGGACACTTTCGAAACGTTTGGCTCACGATAGAGTGGGTATCGGTAGCGCGCCGATGGGCGCAGGGCGCCGTCCAGCTCGGGCTCGAAATAACCCGTGAACAAAGGGCGCGAGCCGTTATCAATCTCTACTGGACGAAAGAACAATTCGAAAAAGGATCTCGCGTCGGGTTCTTGTTGCGCCAAGGCACAAAGCGCGCGCCAATCAGGGTCGTCCATATCCGCACAGGTGTTTTGAAAGGTCGATAGCGCCTTGGCGTGATTATCGCCTTCCCAGCCTTTCAATTCATCGAACGTAAGGACTTTGTGCGATACTTCCTCCGCCGTGGCGGCAAAGGCCAGCCACGGCAGGGCGCAGAAAAAAAGCCGCAGCGCGCGGATCATTCGCCCGTAGCAACAAGCCGCCAGTTGGGGTCGTCAGACCCCATGATGCGCTCGAAGGTCCAACTGTCCTTCTGTCGCTTGGGCTGTCCCGGCTTGCCCTCGATAATCTCGCCATCCTTGTCGCGTACCACCGAAACAAGTTCGCCCACGAAGCGCACGGTCAATTCGGCCCGGCGGGTTTCGGTATCAAAACTAGCATTGCCGAGCGAGGTTTCGCGGACACCGATAAACTCTGCTTCGATACTAAGGCCTTGTTCTTCGCGGGTGTCGACGACCTGTGCAAAGGCCTCGAACACATCTTCGGACAGGAACGGCGCGACGTCTTCGAGTTTGCCGTTTTCAAAAGCCATCAGGATCATTTCATAGGCGCCACGCGACCCCTGAAGGAAATCTCCGACACCGAATGAAGGCTCGATACGTTTCATCTCGGCCAAGGCTTTGGCGCTATCCGAACCTTCGGGCACGTTGTCGATGATGTCGTAATCGGGTCCGCCATCAATGACCTCAAAGTCCTGACGACGGCTATCTGTCGGACCTTCGCGGCGGCCGTCCTGCATTGATCCCTCGAAACCATCTCGGCTTCCAAGGACGCTTTTGAGCCTTAGGATCAGAAAAATCGCAATTCCAGCCAAGACCAAAAGCTGAATGATGGGCGAATTCATGGGCACCTCTTTTCGTGCGGGGCATGGTATGAAAACCGTTCCGCCCTTATGTAGGTGACTGATAGGCCCAAGTCTACCACAAGGGTCAACTGATAACGGAGTTTCGCCAATGTGGCTATTCGCGGCATTTCTTCTGGTTCCGCTGATCGAGATCGCACTTTTCATCCAAGTGGGCGGTGCAATCGGTCTTTGGCCAACCTTGGGTATCGTGGTTTTGACTGCGATTTTGGGGACATGGCTGGTCCGAACACAAGGTGCCATGGCCATGGGCAACCTGCGGCGCTCATTCTCGGATCTCGACGACCCGACAGAGCCACTGGCGCACGGAGCCATGATCCTGATCGCCGGGGCGCTTTTGCTGACACCTGGATTCTTCACCGACGGGGTTGGCTTCGCCCTTTTGGCCCCCCCGGTACGGCATGCCGTTTTCAAGTATCTACGGAAGCGCGTGCATGTTCAAAGGTTCGAAATGGGGCCGGAAAACCCGCGCCGCCCGCATCACCCGGATGTTATCGAGACGGAATATCATGAAGTCGGGCCAAATGATCCGCAATCCAGAGGCGATTCCGGCTGGACAAGGCATTGAGGCGGCCAAGCCTTGCTGCTAAGCCAACCGTCAACAGCTTTGTCCTTTGTGGAGATGAAAAATGGCCGAAGAAGAAACCGGCGTACAAGACCAACAACAGATCAAGATGAACGCACTGACACAGTTCGTGCGCGATTTGTCATTCGAGAACATCCTGTCACAGCGCGGCAGCGGTGGCGAGGTTCAGCCAGACGTTCAGGTGGGTGTAAACCTCGATGCCAAGAAGCGTTCGGCTGAAAACCAGTATGAGGTCATTCTCAAGCTGACCGTCAATTCCAAGAACAAGGGCACAGAAGAGCCTCTGTTTCTGTTGGAAATGGAGTATGTAGGGGTTTTCGAAGTGGAGGGCGTCCCTGAGGATCAGCTTCACCCCTTCCTTATGATCGAATGCCCGCGGATGGTCTTCCCGTTTGTTCGCCGCATCGTGAGCGACGTCACCCGCGACGGTGGCTTCCCGCCGCTCAATCTTGAGAACATTGATTTCGTGCAACTTTATCGCAAGGAAATCGCCCGCCGTCAGGCCGCGGCAGAGGCGGACAAGAAAGACAGGCCTGACGCCTGAGTCAGCCCAGTTTCTTCCAAAGCACGCTGTCGCCTATCGCCTCGATAAATGCGGCGTGGGCGGCGGCTTCTTTTTCAGACAGGCGCGATGGCAAGGGGTTTGGCCTTGGTTGCGGGCGCCAGACTGTTTCTGTGGAACTCGCCCTATCCTGACCCCCGGATGAGGAAACACTCAACGCAAAGTCGGGTTGCCTACCACCGATTAGCTCAAGATAGACTTCCGCCAAGATTTCGGAGTCGAGCAACGCGCCGTGGAGGGTCCGCGATGCGTTGTCGATATTGAACCTACGACAAAGCGCGTCCAATGACGCGGGCGAGCCCGGGAATCTTTTGCGCGCGATTGCAAGGGTATCCACGGCTTGCTCCCAAGGGAGCTGTTGGAAATTTAGCCACTTCAGCTCGGCGTTCAAAAATTTCATATCGAACGCCGCGTTGTGAATCACCAGTTTGGCATCAGCGACGAAATCGACGAACGACTGCGCCACTTGGTTGAACAAGGGCTTATCACGCAAGATCACTTCGCCCGGCCTGGGCGGGCGCGGCACGTCCAAAAGATCGGGACCGATGCCGTGAATATCGAAGGCATCCTGCGGGATGCCGCGTTCAGGGTTTATATATTCGTGAAAAGTACGGCCTGTGGGCATGTGATTATACAGTTCAATCGCCCCGATTTCGACGATCCGGTCGCCCTGTTCGGGATCAAAACCTGTGGTTTCGGTATCGAGAACGATCTCACGCATTGGCTAGCCTGCTCTTGATCTGTGCCACGACATCATGGACTTGTCGGCGCGCATGCTCAAGCGTGTCGGTTTCAATCACGAAATGAGAGCGTGCGCATTTTTCTTCATTCGGGATTTGTCGTGCCAAAATGGCATCGAATTGTGCTTCGGTCATGGTGCCACGCTCCAGCACCCTTTGCCTCTGAACATCCGTCGGAATGGATACACATGCCACGGCATCCACTTTGGACTCGAAGCCATTTTCAAACAAAAGCGGAATATCCAAGACGATAATTTCGGCGTCTGTCCTTGCAATGAAATCCTGACGGTCTTGTGCCACGAGCGGATGAACAGCGGCCTCAATCCGTTTGAGCGCAGAGGGGTCGCTGTCAATGATTTCCTTCAACTTACCGCGCGAAACCACTCGGTTTTCAATTGCTTCAGGGAACATGGCAGCAATCGGTTCGACCGCCGCGCCACCCTCCGAATATAGTCGGTGAACAGCGGCATCTGCATCCCAAAGCGCGCAGCCTTCCTCGGCAAACATCTTCGCCGTGGTGGATTTGCCCATGCCGATCGAGCCAGTGAGGCCTAGCAGGAAGCTCATCTCAAGGCCGCAGCGCGCGTAGCGGTATCGACGTCCGGCCGGACGCCAAACCAGCGTTCGAACGCCGGAACGGCCTGATGCAGTAACATTCCAAGGCCATCAACCGTGGTACAGCCAACCTGTTCTGCTTCGGCCAGAAGACGGGTCTTCAATGGGGCATAAACAAGATCGGTTACCAGTGCCTCTTTGCGCAATCCATCAAGGGGCACGCGCAAGGGCGGCTTTCCAAGCATGCCAAGAGAAGTTGTATTTACGACCGTCGCGCAATCTTCAAGCATGTTGCCCGCTTGCACCCATTCGACAACCTCAATGCGTTTTCCGAATTCAGATTGCAGGGCCTCGGCGCGGATGCGGGTTCTGTTCGACAGGTAGATATGCGGCACGCCGGCATCCAGAAGCGAAGCGATAACTGCCCGCGCCGCGCCCCCTGCCCCAAGGACCGCGGCAGGTCCAGACTTTACATTCCATTGTGGCGCGTTCTGGCGCAGATTCTCAATGAATCCATATCCGTCGGTATTATCAGCGCGCAGCTTGCCATCCTTCTGAAAGGTAAGCGTATTCGCCGCTCCGATCAGGGTTGCACGATCGGTGACCAGATCAGCAAATTCCATAACCTTTTCTTTGTGCGGTACAGTGATGTTGACGCCTACAAAACCCATTTTCGGCATGGTTTCGAGAACCTGTTCCAGATCATCCGCACTTACATCCATTGGCACATAGTAACCCTGTATTCCATAAGTCTTGAGCCAGTGACCATGTAGCTGCGGGGACTTTGAGTGCGCGATCGGGGATCCAATCACACCGGCGAGGGGAATACGGTTGTCGCTCATTTTTGCAGGTCTCCTCTCACCGTGAGGTAGTTCAATAGTTCCAGCAATGGCAGCCCGAGAACCGTAAAGTAGTCGCCCTGAACCTGAGTGAAAAGCCGCACGCCTTCCTCTTCAAGCTTATAGGCTCCAACCGAGTGTTGAATGCTCTGCCAATTGCGCTCCACGTAATCGACAAGGTAGGCATCAGAGAAATCCCGCATGGCCATACGGACAACACCGACATGGCGCCAAATTGGTTGGCCACCTTCATAGATGACGACGGCGGATAGCAATTCATGCCGCGTACCTCGCAGCCCTTTAAGCTGATCAATAGCATCGTCCGGTGTTGTTGGTTTTGACAGAAGCTCCTTGCCGAAGCTCAGAACTTGATCACAGCCGATAACAAGAGAACTTGGGTATTTGGAACTCACTTTTCGCGCCTTGGCCTCCGCCAGAGCATCGGCAATATCACGGGCAGATGCACCATCGGATAAAAGAGCGTCCCGGATCATGTCTTCATCGACCCGAGGGATCACGATCCGAAAATCGACACCTGCATTCCGCAGCATCGTGGCCCGAATATCCGAACCTGAAGCCAGTATGATGTCTTGGGGCATGTGGACAACTCGCTGCATAAACTCGTTAAGGTTCTATGAACCATTGAGTGTAATTTCCAGCATTCTGAGAACTTCGCAGAGATAGTGGGAAAACCAATGCACTTATTCCCGGGTATCCACGCTAGGAAAAGAACAATGCTGTGCCATTGGACAATGTGTCTTGTACTGTACCTTTCCCAATTTCGTAAACAGGATAACACGCACCGCATGTGATTCTAAGTACTTGAAATGATATGATTTAAACTGGCACTCTTCGAGACTTAAGATTTTTGCCAACAGGTTTTTCAACAGGTGGAATTGCCTGTGCAGAACTTTGTAGAAAAGCCATTAATCCACAAGAAATCGAGCCCCATAAACATCATCATCCTTTTTTCTTTTCTTTTTTATTTATAGAGAAGGTTGGCAAGCCGAGGCGAAGAATGTCCGATATCCTGATCACGCTTTATCCCTGGAACAAAGCAATCCATATCATGGCAGTGATTTCGTGGATGGCGGGGATATTCTATCTTCCTCGCCTTTTCGTTTATCACGTCGAACAATCGCAACCGGGCGATAGCCGCGATGAAGTCTTCCAAACGATGGAGTACAAGCTGCTTCGTGTAATCATGAACCCTGCGATGATCGCGACATGGCTTTTCGGGCTGGCACTTGTCATGACACCGGGCATTGTCGATTGGGGTGCGATCTGGCCCTATACGAAGGGTGCTGCAATTCTTGCAATGACATGGTTTCACCAATGGCTGGGCTTGAGGCGCAAGGATTTCGCCCGTGGGGAAAATAGCCTGACAGGCCGCCAGTTTCGGATGATGAACGAGGTGCCGACGATTCTTATGGTGATAATCGTCTTATCAGTCGTCGTTCGCTTCTGACCTTGGATTGACTCGACGCTGCGCGATGCGTATGTAGCAGCCAAGCACCCGTCCGGGTGACTATTTCTCCTGAGATACATATCGACATACGCGAAAAGCGCGTTGTCCAGAGGTACCCCCATGTCCGACGATCACCTTAACCTGTCAGACCTCAAGGCGCATACTGCCAAAGATCTTCTTGCCATGGCTGAAGAGCTTGAGATCGAGAATGCGTCGACCATGCGCAAGGGCGAGATGATGTTCCAGATCCTGCGTGAGCGGGCAGACGAAGGCTGGACCGTTTATGGCGATGGTGTTCTTGAGGTTCTTCAGGATGGTTTTGGATTTCTCCGGTCATCCGAGGCGAACTACCTGCCCGGCCCGGATGACATTTACGTGTCGCCTGAAACGATCCGTCAGCATTCCCTGCGTACCGGTGATACAGTCGAAGGTAAGATCAAGGCTCCAGATGACAACGAACGTTATTTCGCGCTCACTTCGGTCACTCAGATCAACTACGAAGATCCCGAGCGGGCGCGCCATAAGATCGCGTTCGACAACCTGACGCCGCTCTATCCCGATGAGCGTTTGAATATGGAAGTCGACGATCCGACCATCAAGGATCGCTCGGCACGTGTGATTGATCTGGTAGCGCCGATTGGTAAGGGTCAGCGGTCGTTGATTGTGGCGCCACCGCGGACGGGTAAAACGGTTATCTTGCAGAATATCGCAAGCAGCATCGAGAAGAACCATCCAGAGTGCTACCTGATTGTCTTGTTGATCGACGAACGCCCCGAAGAGGTGACGGACATGAAGCGTAGCGTGAAAGGTGAAGTGATCAGCTCCACCTTTGACGAACCGGCCGCGCGGCACGTTGCCGTCGCTGAAATGGTCATTGAGAAAGCCAAGCGTCTTGTCGAGCATAAACGAGATGTTGTTATTCTTCTCGACTCAATCACAAGACTTGGTAGGGCGTACAATACAACTGTACCCTCCTCCGGCAAAGTTCTGACAGGTGGTGTGGATGCGAATGCTCTGCAACGGCCAAAACGTTTCTTCGGTGCCGCGCGGAACATCGAAGAAGGTGGTTCACTCACCATCGTGTCGACCGCATTGATCGACACCGGTAGCCGCATGGACGAGGTGATCTTTGAAGAATTCAAAGGCACGGGTAACTCGGAACTCGTGCTTGACCGTAAGATCGCTGACAAGCGTGTCTTCCCGGCGATTGATATCCTGAAGTCCGGAACCCGGAAAGAAGACCTTTTGATCGACAAACTGGATTTGCAGAAAACGTATGTTCTGCGCCGCATTTTGAACCCGATGGGTACGACCGATGCGATCGAGTTCCTGTTGTCGAAACTCAAGCAGACCAAGACGAATGCCGAGTTCTTTGATTCAATGAACACCTAAAGGGTTTCGCGCGGGGTCACGCCCATGGATACGATCTATGCCCTTTCAACTGCGCAAGGTAAGGCTGGCGTCGCGGTCATCCGCGTATCCGGCCCGATGGCCTTTCACGCCTGCGAGTCTGTGTCAGGCGATGTGCCGGCGCGACGCTACGCGGTGGTTCGGACGTTGCGGGACCTAGATGGCTTGCACTTGGATGATGCAATTGTGCTCACCTTTGCCCGTGACGCCAGCTTCACCGGAGAGGATGTTGTTGAATTTCAGGCCCACGGTAGTACGGCGATCATTGCATCTATCTTGCGAGTTCTCGGGGAAATAGATGGTCTTCGCGCAGCTGAGCCGGGTGAATTCACACGCCGTGCTTTGGAAAATGGTCGGCTGTCGCTTGCCCAAGTCGAAGGTCTTGCCGACCTGATCGAAGCGGAGACCGAGGCACAGAGGCGGCAGGCTTTGCGTGTGCTATCGGGGGATCTTGGGAATCTTGCGGAAAGCTGGAGGCAAAAACTTATCCGGGCCGCGGCCCTGTTGGAAGCCACGATTGATTTTGCAGATGAGGATGTTCCCGTTGATGTCGGACCAGAGGTGGCGGAGGTTGTGACCGGTGTCCAAGATGATCTTGAAAGGCAAATCCAGGGTGTTGGCGTATCTGAACGGATACGAACAGGGTTTGAGGTCGCCATCGTTGGTGCGCCAAACGTTGGAAAGTCGACATTGCTGAACGCGATTGCCGGGCGCGATGCTGCGATTACCTCGGAATATGCCGGCACAACGCGCGATGTGATAGAGGTGCGGATGGACCTCAAAGGCCTTCCGGTGACTATCCTTGATACGGCAGGGCTTCGCGAAACCGAGGATTTCGTTGAGTCCATCGGGATCGACAGGGCTAAACAGCGGGCGGAACACGCCGATTTGCGGGTTTTCTTGGTCGAGAATGGTCAACAACCGGATTTCTCGCTACAGCCAGAGGATATTGTTGTTAAGGCGAAGGCCGACCTTCTTGAAGCGGCAGACAATGCTGTTTCTGGCGTTTCTGGGCAAGGTGTTGGGGATTTGATTGACAGGATCACGGATACCCTTTCCGAACGCACTACTGGCGCTGCAATTGCTACGCGGGAACGACATAGGATGGCGATGGTCAAGGGCTATAGCGCCTTGAGTGACGCAAGGGCGCTCTTACCTCATGGTGAAGAGTCGGCCGATGTGGCGGCTGAGGAGATTAGAACAGCTATTCGTGCGCTTGATTCTTTGGTAGGACGCATAGATGTCGAGAGCGTTCTGGATGAAATCTTCAGCAGTTTTTGCCTCGGGAAATGAGGAGTGTTTCACGTGAAACATTTTGACGTCATCGTGATTGGCGGCGGCCACGCGGGTGCTGACGCGGCACATGCCGCGGCGCGTTTTGGTGCAAGAACAGCCCTTGTCACCCTGTCGCGTCGCGATATTGGTGTGATGTCGTGCAATCCTGCCATTGGCGGGCTCGGGAAAGGCCATCTCGTTCGCGAGATTGATGCCCTTGATGGTGTGATGGGGCGCGTGGCGGATCAGGCGGGTATCCAGTTCCGACTGCTCAATCGGCGGAAAGGCCCAGCGGTACAAGGCCCTCGCGCTCAAGCTGACCGCAAAATTTATCGCGAGGCGATGTTGTCCGAGATTGAGGCACAGCCCAACCTGACGGTAATCCAGGGTGAAGCAGCGGACTTCATTTTGGAGAATGACCGTGTTTCCGGGATAACCTTGGTGGACGGCTCCGAAGTCAAGGCAGGGGCCGTGGTGCTTACGACTGGAACATTTCTTCGGGGAGTCATTCACATTGGTGACGTGTCGCGTGCAGGGGGCCGAATGGGTGACAAGCCCTCTATCAAGCTTGCAGAGCGGGTTGATTCATTTGGCCTTACGCTCGGACGGTTGAAAACAGGCACCCCACCACGTTTGGATGGTTGTACCATCAATTGGGACGGCTTGGAGGAACAACCCGGTGACGATGATCCGGTTCTGTTTTCTTTTTTGTCCAAGGCGCCGTTTGCGCGTCAGGTTTCTTGTGGAATAACGCATACGAATGAAAAAACTCACGAGATCATTCGGGAGAATCTCGATCGGTCTGCGATGTATGGTGGACACATTGATGGGGTCGGTCCTCGGTATTGCCCGTCCATCGAGGATAAGGTAGTCAGGTTTGCAGAAAAGACATCGCATCAAGTCTTTCTTGAGCCTGAAAGCCTGTCGGACAACGTGATTTATCCGAATGGGATATCCACATCGCTCCCGGTAGAGGTACAGGAGGACTATGTGCGTTCCATTCATGGATTGGAAAACGCGACGATCCTGCAACCCGGCTACGCCATTGAGTATGATTATGTCGACCCGCGTAATCTTGATTCGGCATTGGCGGTCAAGTCTGTGCCGGGCCTCTATCTTGCTGGCCAAATAAACGGAACGACCGGCTATGAGGAAGCAGCGGCCCAAGGCTTGGTTGCCGGGTTGAACGCGGCTCTATCGGTAGCAGGACAGGACCCTGTGTTTTTCAGCAGGTCGGATAGTTACATCGGCGTGATGGTTGATGATCTTGTTACGCGCGGCGTGTCTGAGCCCTATAGGATGTTCACATCGCGCGCTGAATTCCGGCTATCGTTACGCGCTGATAATGCAGATCAACGGCTTACGCCTATTGGGTTGGCAGCCGGATGTGTGGGATCGACGCGCCGGACGGTGTTCGAGGAAAAGATGGAGCGTTTGGACGCTGGCCGAGAGGTGCTGACATCGAAAAGTTACACTCCAAAGGATTTGGTTTCGACAGGCCTCAAGATTAATCAGGATGGAACAAGGCGAACAGCGTTTCAGCTTCTGGCCTTTCCGGATATTAATTTTTCAACTTTGGTTGCCCTTGATGCTGCATATCAGAAGATTGATGGCGAAACGCGCTCTCAGCTTCAGAAAGATGCACTGTACGCCAATTATATTGCAAGACAGAAGCAAGACGTCGAGATGATGAAACGGGACGAAGCTCAAGAGATCCCGAATGATTTCTCGTATGAGAGCATCCAGGGCCTGTCGAATGAGCTTAAATCCAAGCTTACTGTGGCGCGGCCATCGAATTTGGCGCAGGCAGCGCGGGTCGATGGCGTGACGCCGGCTGCACTTACCCTTATCTTGGCGTGTCTGCGCAAGGACAGACGGGCGAAATCCGCATGAGCAGACAGCCCGCGTTCGCCGGTGTTTCACGTGAAACATTGGAGCGTCTGGAGTGCTTTGCTGGGTTACTTAGAAAATGGAATCCGCGCATAAATCTTGTTTCGAGAAAGACGCTGGATGATGTTTGGGCACGGCACATCATCGATTCAATGCAGATACAGGAGCTGGCCCCCGACAATATTGACCATTGGGTTGATCTTGGGTCGGGCGGCGGGTTTCCTGGATTGGTTGTTGCTATTTTAGCCTTGGAAACTGGATCACCCCGCCGCGTTACTCTTGTTGAAAGTGATGTTAGGAAATGCGCCTTTCTCCGTACTGTCTTACGCGAGACCGGGGTAAAAGCAACCGTTCTCAACAAGCGGATTGAGGAGTTACCCAGCTTGAATGCCAATGTCGTGTCGGCGCGCGCCTTGGCTGATCTGCCCAAACTTCTTGGATTTACCGCCCAACATTTGGCGAAGGATGGCGTCGCGCTTTTTCCGAAAGGCGCGTCATGGCAGAAAGAGGTTGAAGACGCCCAAAGCCAGTGGAAGTTTGAATATCAGGTTGCTAAAAGCAAAACAGAAGATGGCCCCGCCATTCTTGGAATAACAGGAGTTTCCCGTGTCTGACCCCATTCGCCC
>DATFKJ010000381.1:0-3133 GCA_035268705.1 Roseovarius sp.
CTCACCATCCCCCTGCATGGCGCAGATCAGCACCAGAAGGCCGGGGCCGGTCTGGCCGGTCACTTGGCCCTCCACGGTGACCGAGGCGTGGGAGACGCGTTGCAAAAGCGCGCGCATGGGCGGGGTCCTTTCCTTGGCTCAACCGCGCAGGTCGAGGATGTCGTCAAGCGCCGCGCGCTCGGTGCGGAATTGGTTGGCTGGGTGGTCGGGGTCGGGGTAGCCAAAGCTGATGGCGCATAGGATATGCCGTGTCTCGGGCAGGCCGAAATGCGCGCGGATCAGGTCGGGGTAGGCCGCGACCGAGGCCTGCGCAATTGTGCCGATCCCCCGCGCCGTGGCCGCCAACAGAAAGGTTGTGACGAACCCGCCGGTGTCCATGGCTCCATAGGGGCCAAGCGCCGCCTCGGCATGGACAATCGCCACATGCGGCGCGCCGAAAAGGCGGTAATTCTGCATGGATTGCTCGGCCCGGGCGGCGCGATCCTCGCGCGCAATCCCCACAGCCTCGTAAAGTTGAAAACCGCAGGTGCGCCGCCGCTCACCGTAAACGCCCGGATACCCTTCGGGCCACGGCATATCGGCGCCGGGCTTGGCGCGGTCCACTTCGGCCAGAAGCGCGGCGCGGAAGGCCTCGGTCTCCGCACCTTGGGTCACCACCACCTGCCAAGGCTGCGCATTGCACCACGAGGGCGCACGCCCCGCCTCGCGGACGACCTCGGCAATGACTTCCGCCGGGACCGGATCGGGGCGGTAAGCACGGCAGGAATAGCGCGCGCTCAAGATATCGCGCAGGGTGTCGGCTTGGCTCATGCCTCATTGTCCTTGTCACTATTGTCTTGGTGGGTGGGCCACGTATCGGACAGGCGATACCCGTGGGGCCATGGATCATCGGGGTCAAGCATATGGGTATGCATGCCCGTAATCCATCCCCGACCCGCGATTTCGGGGATCACCGCAGGCGTGCCTTCAAGATTGGTCAACGCCTTGATCCGCCCCTCGAAGCGTGACTCGATCAGCGAGGTTGCCGCATAGCTGTCTCCCTCGCCCATCTGCCCGCGCGCCTGCAACAGCGCCATGCGCGCTGAGAGCGCCGTGCCGGTGGGTGAGCGGTCAATCTTGCCGGGGCGGATGGCCACGGCATGCCGCGCCTCAAGCCCGGTGCCGGTCTCGTGTGGCGCATGGGTGAACAGGCAAAATGAGATATGCCGCCAATCGGGGTTGGTGGGATGGTGAAAGCCAAGTTGCGCCGTTGCCGCCTTGGTGATGCGCGTGCCAAGCTCGGCCAGTTCCCGCGCGTTTTCCGGCACCAGATCAAGGTCCAGACTTGCCACATCCACCACCACGAAACTATCGCCGCCAAAGGCGGTATCGACGGTTAGCCTGCCCAGCCCCGGCACCTCGATCTTCGCGCCCAGTTCTGCGGCGAAGGACGGGATGTTCGTGACGTGAACCCGCTGCGCCTTGCCCCCCGCGCAATCAGCCCGCACCTCGACCAACCCGCCGGGGGCCTCAAGCGTCAGGTGCGTCACGGGTTCCTGCATCGGGATGATCCCGGCATCCAGCAGCACCGTCGCCACGCAGATCGAATTTGAGCCCGACATCGGCGGCGTGTCGCAAGGTTCCATGATGATGAACCCCATATCCGCGCGCGGATCCTTGGGCGGGACCAGCAGGTTCACATGCCGAAAGACCCCCCCGCGCGGCTCGTTCAAGACAAAGCGGCGCAGAGTGTCATCCTGCGCGATGAACCGCGATTGATCCCAGAGGGTTTCGCCGGGGGGCGGCGCAACGCCGCCGGTGATCACATCGCCCACCTCGCCCTCGGCATGGGCCGAGATCACCTGAATAGACTTCAGGCTACGCACCATCAGAACTGCCCTTCATTCATCGCAATCGCATACCCCACGGCCCCTGCGATCAACAGGCCGATGATAACGGCAAATCCGATCTTCCACACCGACCAAGGCCGCTCCCCCTGCACACGGCCAGTGCGTCCGTTGACCACGAAACGGTAGGTTTCGCCCCGGTATTTATAGGCCGCCAGCCAGACGGGCAGCAGCACATGCTTGAAGGTGATATCGCTGACCCGAGTTTGGATGTCATGGATACGCTGCCGGTCGCCGCCGATGTCGAATTTGACATCGCGGGTAATCACCCGGTCCATATGCGCCCGCGCCTCGGCGAAGCCTTCGTCCAATTCCACGGTGTAGCCCTCGGCCCGGAACCCTGCGAGGTATTCGGGGTTATAAGGCTCCATCGCCGATAAATCCCATGGCTCAAGCGCATCGGTAAACCGCTTGGGCAGGCTATGCGAGGCCAGCACCAGCACGTCGTCGAAAAACCGCGCCACACGCCCCGACACCCGCCGCCAGCGGACTTTCGGCACGCGCACCTGCTCGCGCTTGCCATCGCGAAAGACCGTCTGCGTCTCGTAATAAATCGTCCCACGCTCGCCATGGTACTGCGAGGCGGTATCGGCATCGAACGTCCAGTAGGGAACGTAAATCCCCTGCATTTTCCGCCCCTTGCGGGCATAGGCCTGTAGGCCATTGGGCGCAAACCACAGGCCCCCCAGCCAGTCGTTCATCGCCCCGCGCGCTTTTTCCTCGTCAAGCGCAAAAGGCAGCAACCCACGCGGCTTGATATGGCGGTGCGTGCCGGTGTCGGTGACCACGGGGGTCGCGCAAAACGGGCATTCGGCGGCGTGAAGGCTGGCGTCAAACTCCACCTGTGCCGCGCAATTCGGGCAGGACAGAACGCGGGTTTCCTCGATCTCCTGCTCGGGCAAATCCTGCGCCAAGGCGCGGTCAAAATCCAACTCACGGATCGAACTTTGCCACGGGCCGGAATGGGCAATTGTCTGGGCATGTCCGCAATGATCGCAGACCAATTCGCCACGATCCGGGGCAAAACGATAATCCGCCCCGCATTGATCACAGGGAAAACGGTGTTCTTCCGGGGGGGCGGCGTCGGGTGTCATGGCGATCACCTGTCTGGGCAAGGCAAGCCGCGCCACCCAAAGGCCCGCGCGGCGCTAATCACAGGGTTAATCAGGTCCCCGGTGGAGGCGGCGGCAGGATGGTGAAAAGCTGCGCCAGTTCCTGAACGTCCTCGGCCCGCATCCAGCCATCTT
>DATFKJ010000382.1:0-2491 GCA_035268705.1 Roseovarius sp.
GCCGAACAGCGGATTATCGGTGGCGGGCTCTTCAGCGAACACGTCAAAGCCTGCCCCGGCCACATGGCCGGATTTCAGAAGGTCGGCCAAGGCCTCTTCGTCCACCAGACCGCCGCGGGCGCAGTTGATGATACGCACGCCTTTCTTGGTTTTTCCAAGGTTGTCGCGCGACAGGATGTTGCGCGTCTGATCGGTCAGCGGCACGTGCAGCGTGATGAAATCGGCGCGTGCCAGCAGTTCGTCCAGTTCAACCTTTTCCACGCCCATCTTGTCGGCTTTTTCTTGGCCCAAAAACGGGTCATAGGCCACGACTTTCATTTTCAGGCCACGGGCGCGGTCACAGACGATGCCACCGATATTGCCCGCGCCGATGACGCCAAGGGTCTTGCCGGTCAGCTCGGTGCCCATGAACTTGGACTTTTCCCATTTGCCCGCATGGGTCGACGCCGATGCCTCGGGGATCTGACGGGCCACGGCGAACATCATGGCGATCGCGTGCTCGGCGGTGGTGATCATG
The DNA here is from genome assembly GCA_035268705.1 of Roseovarius sp. Classification (GTDB taxonomy): domain Bacteria; phylum Pseudomonadota; class Alphaproteobacteria; order Rhodobacterales; family Rhodobacteraceae; genus Roseovarius. The sequence goes on from DATFKJ010000382.1 coordinate 518, forward strand.
TTGCCGAACGGGGTGTTCATCACGATCACGCCCTTTTTCGACGCGGCCTCTTTATCGACATTGTCGGTGCCGATCCCGGCGCGGCCCACGACCTTGAGGTTGGTTGCGGCCTCCAGAATGGTCGGGGTGACCTTGGTGGCCGAGCGGATGGCGAGGCCGTCATACTGCCCGATCACCTCGGCCAGCTTTTCCTTGTCTTTGCCCAGTTCGGGCATGAAATCCACGTCGATACCACGATCGCGGAAAATCTGAACGGCGGTTTCCGAGAGCTTGTCGGATACGAGTACTTTGGGAGCCATGTTTCTGGTCCTTATAAGAATTTCGGGGAGGTGCGGTGCGCGGAGACCGCGCACCCTACGGTTCTGTCCGGTAGGGTGTGCCCTTTGGGCGCACCGTTCAGGCGGCTGCGGCCTGCGCTTCGATTTCCGTATCGAACGCCCATTTGATCCACGGCATCAGGGCTGCGACATCGGTCGCTTCGACCGTGCCGCCACACCAGATGCGCAGCCCGGCAGGGGCATCGCGATAGGCGCCGATATCATAGGCCACGCCCTCGGCATCCAGCCTTTTGACCACAGCCTTGGCAAAAGCGGCGCCATCGGTGATCCGGTCATCGGTGAACTTCAAGCAGACGCTTGTATTCGAGCGGATCGCCGGGTCTTCAACAAGGAAGGTGAGCCAGTCGTTGTCGGCCACGAAGCTTTGCACCGCAGCCAGATTGGCGTTGGCACGATCGCGCAGCCCGTCGAGGCCGCCGACCTCGCGCGCCCAGTCCAGCGCCAGCAGGTAATCTTCGACCGCCAGCATCGACGGGGTATTGATCGTCGCGCCCTCAAAGATGCCATCAATCAGTTTGTCGCCCTTGGTCAAGCGGAAGATCTTGGGCAGCGGCCAAGGTGGTGTGTAGCTTTCCAGACGCTTAACTGCGCGGGGGCTTAGGATGATCATGCCATGTGCGGCTTCGCCACCCAGAACCTTCTGCCAGCTGAAGGTGGTTACATCCAGCTTGTCCCACGGCAGGCGTTGGGCAAAGGCTGCGCTGGTGGCGTCGCAAATGGTCAGGCCCGCGCGGTCGGATTTGATCCAGTCGCCGTTGGGCACGCGTGCGCCGCTGGTGGTGCCGTTCCAAGTGAAAACCACGTCGTTGTCGGTATCGACGCTGGCCAGATCGACAATTTCGCCATAGGGGGCTTCTTTGACCTCGGCATCAAGTTTTAGCTGTTTGACCGCATCGGTGACCCAGCCCGCGCCAAAGCTTTCCCATGCCAGCATTTCGACCTTGCGTTCGCCCAAGAGGTTCCACATCGCCATTTCAACCGCGCCAGTGTCCGAGGCGGGAACGATGCCGATCTTGTAATCCGAGGGAATGCCCAGAATCTCGCGGGTGCCTTCGATGGCGGCCTTTAGCTTGGCCTTGCCGACGGCGGCACGGTGGCTGCGGCCCAAAGGCGCGTCACCTAGTTTTTCCAGCGAAAAGACGGGGGGTTTGGCACAGGGGCCAGACGAAAAACGCGGATTAGCCGGCCGCGTTGCCGGTTGTTGCATAGCCATTTTTGCTATCCTTCCAGATAAGCGCCCCTCGTTGGGGAGGGGTGTCCCACGGATGGAGTTACTGCCACGCCGGGACTTTCGCAAGCGCATAAATGTCGCTATAGCGCCGCTTGAATGAATAAATGCGACCCAACTGTCTACGATCGGAAACTCCCCTTATGTTCATGGCTACCTTGATCGCGCGCCCTGGCGCTTTGGACCCGGCGCTTGTTGACTCTCTGCGCAATGCTTGGGGTGGGGGTGAGGCGCTATGGCTGTCGCCCGATGAGGCGGCAGAATTTCCGCTGCAGGCGGTCCCGTCCAATCGTTGGGATGTCTGGGCCGATCTGCAACGGCAACAGGTTGATCTGGTGATTCAGCGGGCCGAAGGACGGCGCAAGAAAATGGTGCTGGCCGATATGGACAGCACCATGATCGAACAGG
>DATFKJ010000383.1:0-6355 GCA_035268705.1 Roseovarius sp.
CTCGGGGCAAACCAATGACGGCGAACTTCTGGCCAAACCGCTTGAGTGGCATGGCGAAGGGGTGGAACCCGTGGTTCTGATGATCCCGCGCGCCAGTGATCCCGCACTTGGCGAGGGCGACCGTATCTTAGCACGGCTGCAAGAGGTGAAGGGCGAAGACCACCATTACGAGGCGCGGCTTATTCGCCGGATCGGGGCCAACCCGCGTAAGGTTCTGGGGATTTTCCGCAAACGCTCCGAAGGCGGGCGGATCGTGCCCATCGACAAGGGTGATGGCAAGGAATGGCAGGTGCCCGACGACGCCATGGGCGGGGCCAAGGATGGCGAGTTGGTGGAGGCCGAACAATCCGGCCCCAAGGGCCGGATGGGCCTGCCGCGCGCCCGGGTGGTGGAGCGTTTGGGCGACCCGTCAGAGCCCAAGGCGGTGTCGCTTATTGCCATTCATCAGCACGGTATTCCCGATGACTTCCCCGACGAGGTGATCGCCGAGGCCGACCGCATGAAGCCTGCGGGCCTGAAAGGTCGCGAGGATATGCGGGATATGCCGCTTGTCACCATCGACCCAAGCGATGCCCGCGACCATGACGATGCGGTTTGGGCTCATGACGATGACGACCCCAAGAACGAAGGCGGCTATGTGATCTGGGTCGCGATTGCCGATGTGGCGCATTACGTGACGCCGGGCAGCGCATTGGATGGCGAGGCCCGCAAGCGCGGCAATTCCAGTTACTTCCCCGACCGCGTGGTGCCGATGTTGCCGGACAGGCTTTCGGGTGATTTGTGCTCGCTTCACGAAGGCGTGCCGCGCGCCTGTATCGCCGTGCGAATGCAGATTGCCGCCAATGGTGAAAAGGTGGGGCATCGGTTTGTTCGCGGACTGATGCGCTCGGCGGCCTCATTGAATTATCAGCAGGTGCAGGCGGCCATGCACGGGGAGCCGGATGACCAATGCGGCCCCCTGATGGAGGACGTGATCCGCCCGCTTTACGGCGCCTATGCCGCGCTTGAAAAGGCGCGCGCGCGGCGGCAGCCGCTGAACCTTGATTTGCCGGAGCGCAAGGTTGTGTTGAGCGAAGAGGGCAAGGTCTTGTCGGTGAATTTCGCCGACCGTCTGGATGCCCATAAGCTGATCGAGGAATTCATGGTGCTGGCCAATGTGGCTGCCGCCGAAACCCTGATCGCCAAGAAATCGCCCCTTCTGTTCCGGGTACACGAAGAACCCTCGCCCGAGAAGTTGGACACGCTGCGCGATGTGGCCGATGCCGCCGGTTTAACGCTGGCCAAGGGGCAAGTGTTGAAGACCGCGCATCTCAATGCGCTTTTGGAGGCGGCAGAGGACACCGACCATTCCGAAGTGATCAACATGTCCACCCTGCGGTCGATGACGCAGGCCTATTACGCGCCCAGCAACTTTGGCCATTTCGGCCTTGCCTTGCAGGCCTACGCGCATTTCACCTCGCCCATCCGGCGCTATGCGGATCTGGTGGTGCATAGGGCGTTGATTCTGGCGCATGGCTGGGGCGACGACGGGTTGCGCCCGCAGGATATCGACAAACTGGAGACAACGGCACAGCATATTTCCGACACCGAGCGACGGTCGATGACCGCCGAGCGGGATACGACCGACCGCTATCTTGCCGCCTTCCTGTCGGAACGGGTGGGCGAAGAATTCACCGGGCGGATCAATGGCATAGCCAAGTTCGGGGCTTTCGTGAAGCTGGATGAAACCGGGGCCGATGGCTTGATCCCGGTGCGCTCTTTGGGGCGCGAGTTTTTCCATTTCGACCGCGACGCCGGCACCCTGATGGGGGCCGATACGGGCCTGACCATCCAGTTGGGCCAGCGGGTGACTGTGAAACTTTCCGAGGCGGCGCCGGTAACGGGGGGCATCGCGCTTGAGCTGATCAGCATCGAGGGCGAGAAGATGCCGCGCGGCCCGGCGAAGGGGCGAGGCAAGCCCCCCCGGCGCAAGCAGGCCAAGGCCAAACGGAAGGCTGAAAAGGTCAAACGCAAGGTGAAGCGCAACCGTCGCTAGGCGAGCTTTCGCGGCCCATGTCAAGAGTTCTTTCGATTTACCGCCAATCGCGCTACCATTCGTCAAAACCCGTGAACAAAGGGGTCGAGCAATGCGTATGGGTGGACTGATTTCAGCACTGTTGGCTGTGATTGCGACAGGGGCCGCACAGGCCGCCCCGCAAGAATCTTTGCGGCCACAGGCCCGGCCGGGATCGGGGCTGATCCAAGAGGCGGCAATCGTGGTGATCGACAGCCCCATAAGTAGCCTGCGTCCGGTGGCGCGCCCGGCGGATTTATCCAGCGCATCCAATGTGATACAGGTCTCGACCTCGAACCGGGCGTTTCAAAGATGGATTGACGGATTCCGCGGGCGGGCGCGAGCCGAAGGCATAAGTTCGCGGGTGTTCGACCGGGCCTTTCAAGGGGTGCGGTATAATACAAGCGTGATCCAGAAGGATCGCAACCAGTCAGAATTCACCAAGCAGATATGGGATTATCTTGATAGTGCGGCCAACCCCGTGCGGGTGCGTGACGGGCAGCAAATGCTGCGCCGTCATAGCCGGACGCTCAATGCGATCGAGCGGCGCTATGGTGTCGAGAAAGAGGTTGTCGTGGCCGTCTGGGGGATGGAAAGCTCCTACGGAGACAGGCGTGGAACGTTGCCGGTGATCGAGTCCCTCGCGACCTTGGCGTTTGATGGGCGGCGCGGAAAATTCTTTGAAGCTCAACTGGTTGCGGCTTTGAAAATCCTTCAATCGGGTGATGTGACGCCGGGCAATATGAAGGGGTCATGGGCCGGGGCCATGGGGCATACGCAGTTTATCCCGACATCCTATGAAGCCTATGCCGTGGATTTCACCGGGGATGGCAAACGCGACATCTGGTCGGATGATCCGACGGATGCCTTGGCCTCGACGGCGGCTTACCTGAAACGCTTTGGCTGGACCAAGGGGCAGCCATGGGGGGTGGAGGTAAGAGTGCCGCGGGGGTTCAGCGCCGGGCGTGCAAAGCGCAGCAATACCGCGATGCCGTCCTACTGGGCGACGCAAGGTGTTGTGGGTATGGATGGCAAGCCGATACGAGATTTTGGGCAGGCTTCGATCATGCTTCCGGCGGGAACGCAGGGGCCGGCCTTTATGGTGTTCGACAACTTCCGTGTGATTGAGCGGTACAACAACGCCGATGCCTATGTGATCGGGGTGGGGCATCTGTCGGACCGGATCAAGGGTGGCCCGCCGATTCAGGCAAGCTGGCCACGTGGATACAACCCCCTGACCTTCAATGAAAAAAAGGAACTCCAGCGCCGGTTGAAACGGAAGGGGTTTGACGTTGAAAAGATTGATGGCCTGATCGGGCCGAACACCGTTGGCGCGATTCAGGCCTTCCAGCGGTCGATCGGTGTGACGGCCGATGGCTATCCAAGTCAGACGGTGTTGGGACATCTGCGAAGCCGCTGAGGATTTCTGTAGAGGTTGTACGTTCTACACCCGCGTTTTTACAAGATACGGGGGCTGCCGACGCAGGTATGTACGAACTCTGGCTTAAAGCGTTCCGCCTTTAACCTGAGACATCAGCGAAAGACGGAACGCGTGCAACGATTGAGCGGAGCACTGCGTTTCGCGAAAATCTGTGATTCAGGTTTTTCGCGAAACGCTTTAGGGGCATCGCACCCCCGGGGGTACCTTTTGGCAAGACTGTCCTGCCGGAATCGTCAGGCGCGCATTCGCCATGACGGCGGAGAGACATGATACGACGAAAACCTGCTCAGCGCCGCAGATGTTGCGGTTTGCAGGGACCACCCCGGAAACACTGTACGACCGTTTCAAGCGCTTGTTCGGACGGTTCGGCAAAACCCATGCCGCCGCAAGCGTTGATATTGAGGTGATAGTCACTGTCGGTCTTGCGCAGGAAGGCAAGGTAAGGCGTGCCGGATTTGGCACTGGCGCACCAAGGGCCGAGGCATTGAACATTGAAAGTGATGGGCTGGTTGAAACCTGCGTTGAAGCCTCGCTTGGTGAGCGCCTTACCCTTGAGCCGAGCCGGGATCAGGGTGTCGGGAGGTGTCTTTTGCTGGTTTTGCCAATCGGTTTTCGGCAGGCGGGTTTCGTCGAAGGTCAGGGTGCCATGAACGACGATATAGGTGTCCTCGGAACTGGCGGCCTGCTCGTAAACCCGCGCCACGTCTTGTGGCAGGCAACTGAGCGCGAGGGCGGGCGCAAAGGTGGTTCCGTACAATGCCAGTGGTAAAAGGACAGTACGCGCCAATCTGATGGCGCGCTTTTTGCACGTAGATGGATGAAAACTCATTACAGACCCCTGATTGGACTCAATTCAAAGGCTGACATGCATCCCACGCAAAGAAAAGCGCCGCTTTTGCCCGGACGGCAAGACCATTCCGGGCCGGGACCGGCTCCGCACGAGGTCGTCGCACCGTCACAGATGTGTTTCGAACTCACTCAGAACGTGATCGTACACCTTTCGCTTGAATGGCACTATCTGCTGCAAAAGATCCTGCGGCGCGATCCAGTGCCACTCTGAAAATTCGGGGTGGTCGGTTTCGATGTTGATATCGCTGTCTGATCCATGGAAGCGCAGCAGGAACCATTTCTGTTCCTGCCCCTTGTAGCGCCCTTTCCAGATGCGCGGCACGATGTCGTGCGGCAGATCGTAGGGCACCCATTCGGTGGTTTCGGCCTCGACCGTCACCAAGGTTGAGGGCACGCCGGTTTCCTCCCAAAGCTCGCGCAGGGCGGCGTCGCGGGGTTCTTCACCGGGATCAATCCCACCTTGGGGCATTTGCCAAGCGGGGGCTTCGCTATCAATGCGTTGACCGGCGAAGACCTCATTGCGGTCATTCACCAGCATGACCCCGACACAGGGCCGATAGGGCAGTTTGGCGATTTCTTCGGGGGTCATGGGCGGCCTCATGCATTGCTTCGGCCCGTTACATGCGGTGTGGCGCGCGCGGGGTCAACCGCCATCGCCGCCCCGCGCCAGCCACGCCTCGAACCGCCGTTTGCGCAGGTCGGCGGTATGGCTGTGCCAAAGACTGTCGCGCACAAGGTAGTTGGGCCCGTGTTGCGGCGCGTTTGGCAGGTGGTCGCGCATCGGAATGCCGGTGCCGGGTTGCAACCCGATGCGGGGCAGCGCGCTTTGCCGGGCGGGGCCATAAGGAATGCGCTCGGAGAGGCGGGCCATACTGTCGGGCCTTGTGGCAAAACGAATGAAGGCCCGGGCGGCCTTGGGCGCGTCGGTGCCTTTCGCAATGCTCCAGACCTCATGCCCGATGATGCGCCCATCCCAGACCACGCTGAGCGCTTGGCCGGATTGCTGAGCGGCGAAGAAGCGCCCGTTGTAGCCACTGGCCATGCTGGCGCGCCCTTCGGTCAGAAGACGGGGCGGGTCGGCGGCATCCTGCCACCAAATGATGTGCTCGCGGATTTGATCGAGCTTGCGGAAGGCTAGGCGCAGGCCCCTGTCGGTGCTGAGAAGGTCATAGACCTGCGCAGGCGGCACGCCTTCGGACAGAAGCGCCCATTCGAGAATGTCATCCGGGCTTTTTCGGATAGCGCGCTTGCCGGGGAAGCGGGTGGTATCGAAGAAATCCGCGATGCTGGTGGGTTTGATGCCGGGATAGGCATCGGGGTCATAGGCCATGACCGTGGCGAAGACGTTTTGCGGCATTGAGCATTCGCGGAGTTTGGCCGGGGCGAAATCGATGGGTCCTTCTGTCAGCGCGGCGTGGTCCAGCTGCGCCAGAAGCCCCGCGTCGCAGGCGGAAATGGCGGTGGGTTCCAGCATGTCGATCACGTCCCAGCCTTCGTCCGCGGCGCGGGCCTTGAGCGCCGCGAGGCTGCCGTCGTAGCGGGCCGTGGTGATCTCGATGCCCGTGGCTTCGGTGAAGGGGGCGAAGATGGCCTGTTGCTGGGCGGCTTCATAGGCCCCGCCCCATGTCACAACGGTCAAGTCCCCGGCCTGCACGGGGGCGGCCAGAAAGGCGATGAGGGCGCTAAAGAACCGCATTTTCTTCGCGCCTCAGGGATTGGGAGATGTCGAGATAGGCTTCGATGACCGACGCCTCGGAGACCACGCCGATAAGCTTGCCCGTATCGTGATCAACGACCGGGATGGCATCGCCGATAAAGCCGCGCAGGGCCTGCATGGCCTCAAGTACCGTCGTGCCGTCGTGAAACTGCAGGCTTGGAACGTGCGGGGTTCTGGCGCTGCGTGACAAGACCCCGGTAAAGCGACCGTCGCTATCGGTCAGGTAAGCCTCGGACCAAGGGGAGCTGTCGAGGCGGGCGTGAATCTCGTCGACGGGTATGTCTTGGGTCGCGAC
>DATFKJ010000384.1:0-2087 GCA_035268705.1 Roseovarius sp.
GATCGACATATTTCGCTTTGGCCTCAACGGTTTGGCTCTTGGGGGCAGAGGCCTTGATCGGCGCGGTGATCTTCACTTGCCTCGTGCTGTTCCGCCGCGAATTCGCTTCGCATTCCCGCGCCGTTCTGTTGTTGGCTGAAGACACTGAAACGTGAAGGCCAGCCGTGCGCAATCCAAGTTAAGCTGTACCCCATGAAACACTTGATCTTTGCCTGCCTCACCGCGCTTTGTCCCCTGCCCGCCATGGCGGACGATCCGCAAGTCGTTGATGTCGAACTGCAAAACCGTGGGCAGGCCTGGACGGTGCATGTCACCTTGGCCCACCCCGATACCGGCTGGGACCACTACGCAGACGGCTGGGAGGTGCGTGACGAGGCCGGCAATTCCCTTGGCTTGCGTGTCCTGCATCACCCGCATGTCGAGGAGCAGCCCTTCACGCGCTCGCTTTCAGGGGTCGAGATACCCGACGACATGCGGGCCGTTTTCATCGTGCCGCGCTGTTCCGTCGATGGTTGGGCCAAGACGGCAACGCGGGTCGATGTGCCGCGATAGGGTCCCGCCAAAAGGCCGGGCCGTTTCGGGAAACCTCGAATTAACTTTTTGAGCGCAGTCTGACCGCAGGTCTCAACCACAGACAGGAGCGGCAGAATGCTGCATTTTCTTCTTCGCGCTCTCCTCGGGCCCATCAAGCTCCCACAGAACATCGAGGATCGGGGCGATGAGTCCCGGCCATGCAATGTCGTGGGCGGCTGCGGTGCGGGGTGCATCTGCGTTCCGGAGCAATCCGAGCTTTCGACTGTTCCAAAGGCTTTGCGCGAATCCGCACAGCGCGCGACCACGAGACGCCGAAACAGATCGCGCGCACTTTCGGAGAAATCGCGCGAATACGCGTTGATGCCTTGGGACTCCTGAGGCGCGTCTCGGTCCCGTGTCAGGTTCGCCGCCCTTCACGCAGCCAACCGCCGGTGATCAACCCTGCCGCCAACAGCAACACCAGCCACGCGGGCAGCAAAGCGGTTTGCGTCACGCTTTGGGTCTCATAAGCCCCCCTTGGCGTGATCCCGATCCAACCGCGCCCCGATGCGGGACGTCCCGGATTCACCTCGCGGATACGGGGCAGGCCAGCGGCCACCGGTTTCACGCCGCCGTTCGTGGCCTCCAATATGCCGGTAAGCGGCCCGGCGCTGGCGATCGTTTCCTCGAACTCCACAGGGGACGCCGGGCCAAGGCCGATCACGGCCATGTGCTCATCGTTTTCCAACCTGTACAGCCCGATTTCCGGCCCGTCATAAAGCGTCTCGAACCGTCCGGGGCTGACCTCTTCCAACTCGCGGGCAACCTCCTCGCCCGAGGGTGTGGTGATGGTGACAGGGCCAACGTCTTCCGACAGGGACCGGCGGATAACGCGCATCTGCTGGCCCGTGGCTTCGGCCCAAAGCGCTTCTTCCTCAAGCTCGGGTTCTTTCATCATCCAATGCGCCAGCCGCCGCAGCAGCTCCAATTGCGGGCCGCCGCCTTCGTAGCCGCGATTCCACAACCACGCATGATCCGACGCCAAAAGTGCAACGCGACCTTCCCCGACACGATCAAGCACCAGCAACGGGCGGTCATCCTGCCCGGACATGACAACATCGCCCGAAGTTTGTTCAACCTCGATCTGCCGCATCCAACGACCCCATTCGCCATCGAATTCGCGCTCTAGCCCCGAGGTGACGGGATGACGCTGGCCAAGGTCGGTCACGCTTGGGCGGAACCGCTCTGACAGCACGCGGGCGGTGGGTCGCGCGGGCACGATGGCCTCAATCGGCGTGCGGTAAAGGCTGTCGGCACTGGCGAAATCCGGACCCGCCGCGATCAGAACCGCACCGCCCTCTTCGACATAATTGCGCACGTTATCAAGGTAGAGCGAGGGCAAAATCCCCCGCCGCTTGTAGCGGTCAAAAATGATCATATCAAAATCGTCGATCTTTTCCAGAAACAATTCGCGCGTCGGAAAGGCGATCAGGGACAATTCGCGCACCGGCACGCCATCCTGTTTGGCAGGCGGGCGTAGAATGGTGAAATGCACCAGATCGACCGAGCTGTCG
>DATFKJ010000385.1:0-2399 GCA_035268705.1 Roseovarius sp.
GATGGCTGCGGACACAGGCCTCAAGTGCGAGGCGTTCGGAAGCGGAGAGAAAGCTAGGGCGGATCATGCACTTACCTGAATCGCTCTCAAGCCCGGCGTCAACCCGTCAAAATTCGGGTCCTCGATGACTCCCAGTATAAATATGATATATGTTCTGACAAGGAGACGCCCCATGACCTTCCCCAAGATCCTGACCGCCTCGGCACTGGCCCTGACACTCGCCATGCCCATGGCCGGACCCGGCTTTGCCAGCAGCCACGGTGCGATGATTGAAACCTCCGTCAACGAGGCCGATCTGCCCAAGAAGAAAACCAACGAACCGGGCCACTACATCACCGCCGCCGAATCCATGGCCCTTCTGAAAGAGCGCGACGACGTGGCCCTGATCGACATTCGCAGCCCCGAGGAAACCATGTTCGTCGGCTATGCCACGGACACGGATGCCAATATCCCGTTCATGAACGTCGATCCCGCGCATGCCTACAATCCCAAGAAAAGCGCCTACAAGATGATGCCAAACAAGGGTTTCGTCGATCAAATCAAGGCCTTTGTGGCCGCGAACGATCCCGCCGCGCTGCTGATCATCTGCCGCTCGGGCGGGCGCAGCGCCAAGGCGGTTGACGTGCTGGCAAAGGCCGGTGTCGCAACGCCCGCCTACACCGTGGTCGATGGCTTCGAAGGCGACAAGTCCGACGCCGGCAAACGCACGGTGAACGGCTGGAAGAACGAGGGCGGCGCGTGGACCTACAAGATCACCGACGACCTGCTGACCAAGTGAACCTTGCACGCCGGGGTCCCGTGGGGCATTGCTGCGCCCATGACCCGGCTCATCTTGTTCAACAAACCCCACGGGGTGCTGTCGCAGTTCACCGACAAAGGCACTGCCGACAGCCCCCGTGCCACGCTCTCCGATTACATCGAGCTGCCCGGCGTCTACCCCGCCGGGCGGCTGGACCGGGACAGCGAAGGGCTCTTGCTGCTCACCGACGACGGCAAGCTACAGGCGCGGCTCTCCAACCCGCGCTTCAAGACGGAAAAAACCTATCTCGTTCAGGTCGAGGGGTCGCCGGACGACGCCGCGCTTGTCGCCCTGCGCCAAGGCGTGACCCTGAAAGACGGCCCTACCCGGCCCGCGAAGGCCCGCCAGATCGAGCCGCCCAACATCTGGGACCGCGACCCGCCAGTGCGCTTTCGCAAATCCGTCCCCGATCACTGGCTTGAGATCACCATCACCGAAGGCCGCAACCGTCAGGTCCGCCGCATGACCGCCCATGTGGGCCTGCCGACCCTGCGCCTCGTCCGCTGGCGCGTGGGCGAACACAGCCTTGAAACCCTCACCCCCGGCACGTGGCGCGAGGCATGAAAAAAGGGGCGACCCGCCCCTCTTCATCTTTCCAAAAATACTCAAATACCGACGCCCGCCACCGGGCATCCGGCCCACTCAGTAGCGACCGATATTCACGTTGCGCATTTCGTCCAGAACTTTGCCTTGCTTGTCCACCGCCTTGAGGTCGACAGTATAGCGGTTTCCCTTTCCTCCCGAACAGGGCGGCAGATAGCCCGCGCTTGCGTATTTCCCGCTGGATTTCGCCTTGGCCACCACCTGCGCTCCCTTGGGCAGGCGATTGGTCATCCCCGGCAGCGCCGGCAGGTCCGTGGTGGTCCCGCGCGCCGGAAAGGCAATCGTGCCATGCCCGCCGTTGCGCGACAGGGGCTTATAGGACTTGTCATTGAAGGCCGCCACGATCCAGACCGCCCCTTGCGGCACACCCTTGATCCGCATCGGTGGGGTGCTGCCATTGCCGCCATGCAATTTGCACTGCTGTCCAGCGGGCACCTTGTTGCCGTCCCAACCGCCCATAAGCTGCACCGACATATCGGCCATGGCCACGCCCGCGCTCAGCATCAGGCTTGCGCCCGCAAACATCAATTTCATCGCAAATACCTTCCTGTGAAATTTCCTGAAGATGCTCAGCTTACGAGACTTTGCCCCCTGATCAAGCCCTTTGGCCACGGCAGTCAAACACACCGACCCGATACCGACGCAATACCGACGTTTTGCAGACAGGCTTATTCGGCCTTCAAAACAGCCGAGACAGGGGCCAGTGCCACGCGGCTTGCCCGATCCTGCAAACCCCACAATAGCAGCGCGCTGACGGTCTCGGCCCGCATCCGGCCCAACATGATCACGCCGACCTCTTCCTGTCCGGCCTTGAAGGCGGCCTGATCCAGAAAACGCCGGATCACCGTGGCCTGCTGCCCCTTGGCATCGAAATCCCGAAACACGCTGGCCGCGCTTACCCCTTCTCTGGACAGAAGTTTTTGCGCCGTGTTCAGACCCTTGGGATGCATGACAACCCCATGTCCACTGTCCAGCAGGATAGGCGCCAATTGTTCTG
>DATFKJ010000386.1:0-5593 GCA_035268705.1 Roseovarius sp.
ATCTGCGCCTCTGCCCATGCCTGATTGGCTTGGGTGAAAGCAAAGCTTTCGGGCTGTTCGTGATGGAGACGTCTCAGCATTCTTAAGCACAGGCTCCTGTGGTCAGTTTGACACCACCCTCGGGCAGGCGTTCGGCCTTGCCGGTGGACAGCATGTAAGAGGTGATCGCAGTCGATTGTTCACGGGTCAAATCCGCCTGGAACTCGACCGGTAGATAGTCGGACTCGCCGACCAAGGTGCAGCCGATGCTGGCCGTGGCCATTTCGAACTCGGCCAAATTCTCGGCTGTCGTTCCCTCGGGCGGGACATCACAAGCGGCCAGCGAAACAAGGGCCAGCCCACCAAAGGCAGGTACGCAAAGGTTCTTCACCGATCGATCTCCCCGAACACGACGTCCATAGTTCCGATAATCGCCGCCACATCGGCAAGCTGGTGCCCTCCGGCCACGTAATCCATCGCTTGCAGATGCAAGAAGCCCGGCGCCCGCAGTTTGGAGCGATAGGGCCGGTTCGTGCCATCCGCCACGAGGTAAACACCGAATTCGCCCTTGGGGGCCTCCACGGCGGCGTAAACCTCGCCCTCGGGGACGTGAAAACCCTCGGTATACAGCTTGAAGTGATGGATCAGCGCCTCCATCGAGCGCTTCATCTCACCCCGGTTGGGCGGCGTGACCTTGCCGCGGGAAAGGATATCGCCCTGCCCCTCGGGGGCGCGCAGCTTCTCGATCGCCTGTTGGATGATATGAACCGATTGGCGCATCTCCTCCATTCGGCACAGGTAACGGTCATAGCAATCGCCGTTCTTGCCCACTGGGATCTGGAATTCGAATTCGTCATAGCATTCATAGGGCTGCGCGCGGCGCAAATCCCACGCCATGCCGCTGCCCCGCACCATGACGCCCGAAAAGCCCCATTCCTGAATGTCCGTCTCGTTCACGACGCCGATGTCGCAGTTACGTTGCTTGAAAATCCGGTTCTCGGTCAGAAGGCCGTTGATGTCATCCAGAACCCGGGGAAAATCCTTGGACCATTCCTCGATATCATCCAGCAATTCGGGCGGGAGGTCCTGATGCACACCGCCCGGACGGAAATAGGCCGCGTGCAAACGGGCGCCACAGGCCCGCTCGTAAAAAATCATCAGCTTTTCGCGCTCTTCAAAGCCCCAAAGCGGCGGGGTCAGCGCACCCACGTCCATGGCCTGCGTGGTGACATTCAGCAGATGACTCAGAATACGGCCAATCTCGGAATACAGCACTCGGATCAGGCTGGCGCGGCGCGGCACTTCCACACCGGTCAGCTTTTCAATGGCCAGACACCAGGCATGCTCCTGATTCATTGGCGCCACGTAATCCAGCCGGTCGAAATACGGCAGGTTTTGCAGGTAGGTGCGGCTTTCCATCAATTTTTCGGTGCCGCGATGCAAAAGGCCGATATGCGGGTCACAGCGCTCGACAATCTCGCCATCCAGCTCCAGCACCAAGCGCAGCACACCGTGCGCCGCCGGGTGCTGAGGCCCGAAGTTGATGTTGAAATTACGGATTTGCTGTTCGCCCGTCAGGGCATCGTCAAATTTGGAGCCGTCCATTACGCATTGCCTCCGTCAATTTTATCACGAAACGCCATGACCCAAAGCAGAACGAGCGCCCCAAGCGGAATGATCGAGACCAGCGATACCCAATTGGGAATCCCGAACTTCGGCAGAAGTTTCCAGAAAGGTATAACCACCAATGCCGCAAAGATCACAAGCCACAAAAGGCCGCCTCCGCCCATGCCGTATCCACCGCCCATCATGCCGGGCCTCCTTTCCGCTTGGCCCCGAAGGCCATAATATAAAGCAGGATCAATGCCCCGACGGGCAAGATCGCCACAAGCGCCCAAGGGCTGGCAATGCCATAGTGCGGCAACAACTTCCAGAAGGGCACTACGAAGGCCACTGAAAGAAGAATAAGCCAGATCATCGCGTCACCTAATCTCCCAACCCTTGTGTTACTTCGCATCTTCCGTCTTCTCATCACCGGGCAGAATGTATTCCGCCCCCTCCCATGGGGACATGAAATCAAACTGCCGGTATTCCTGAACAAGGCTCACGGGTTCATAGACCACCCGCTTCTGCACCTCGTCATAGCGCACCTCGGTATAGCCCGTCGTAGGGAAATCCTTGCGCAGCGGATAGCCGCAGAAGCCATAATCGGTCAGGATGCGCCGCAGATCGGGGTGCCCGGTGAACAGAACACCGAACATGTCGAAAACTTCCCGCTCGAACCAGTTGGCGCTGGGGTGGATGCCCGTGATCGACGAAACCATGTCCTCTTCGCGGCAGGCCACCCGCAACCGGATGCGATGATTCTGATACATGCTGAGGAAGTGATAAACCACGTCGAACCGCTTGGCCCGCTCGGGGTAGTCCACTCCGGTGATATCCACCAGCGTCGTGAACCGGCAGGTGGCGTCGGTCTTCAGAAACTCCACCAGACCCGCGATATTCGGCAGCGCCACGTTCACGTTCAATTCGCCATGGGTCACGTCCCATGACAGAACGCAGTCGGGCCGCTTGGCCTCGATATGCGCACCCAGTTCCTTCAGCGCGTTGCTCATCGTCTTCGTCCTTTCGCGCGCCGCTCGGCGGGCGCGTCGCAAAATGGGTGCGCCTCAGCGCACGATCGTTCCCGTCCGGCGGATCTTGCGTTGCAATTGCAGGATCCCGTACATCAAGGCTTCGGCGGTCGGCGGGCAGCCGGGCACGTAAATATCCACCGGCACGATCCGGTCACAGCCGCGTACAACGCTATAGCTATAGTGGTAGTACCCGCCACCATTCGCGCACGACCCCATCGAAATCACATAACGCGGCTCGGGCATCTGATCATAAACCTTGCGCAGCGCAGGGGCCATCTTGTTGGTCAGCGTTCCCGCCACGATCATCAGGTCGGACTGGCGTGGGCTGGCACGCGGTGCTGTGCCATAGCGCTCCATGTCATAGCGCGGCATCGAGGTGTGCATCATCTCAACCGCGCAGCACGCCAGACCAAAGGTCATCCAGTGCAGGCTGCCCGTCCGGGCCCAGTTGATGATGTCCTCGGTCGAAGTGACAAGAAACCCCTTGTCCTGCAACTCTCGGTTCAAACCCTGAGTGGCGTGCTCACGGTCGGCACCGGCTGTATTCGCTCCGGTTGCTACTCCCATTCCATGGCCCCTTTCTTCCATTCATAGGCAAAGCCCGCCGTCAACACGCCCAAGAACACCATCATCGACCAAAAACCCACCATCGACACATCCTTGAACGCCACCGCCCACGGGAAAAGCATCGCAATCTCAAGATCGAAAATGATGAACAGGATCGACACCAGATAGAAGCGCACGTCGAATTTCATTCGCGCGTCGTCGAAGGCGTTGAACCCGCATTCATAGGCGCTCAGCTTCTCAGGGTCGGGGTGACGAACGGCCAGCACCACGGCGGCCAGGATAAGAACAAGGCCCAATCCAATGGCAATCGCCATGAGGACAAGGATGGGAAGGTATTCCCTCAGCATCTCTTCCACGGGGTGGCTCCTTCCATGCGCGCGCTTGCGCACATCAAAATGGCTGCATTCACGTTCCACGGTTTACCCCTGCCCCCCGATGGGGTCAACCAACGGAAAACACATTCAAAGATGTGAAGGGGTTGCATTCGCCAAATTGTATGCATTGGTATGCATTCTTGCTCTTGCGGGTTACTCTCTGCGCACCGCAGTCCGTGGACACGCCTTTCATGAAGTAAAAACTAGAGCACTTCTCTGGTCTGTCATCCCCCGATTTCGGCTAGATCAGCTTCCCCAGCTTGGCTTTCGCTTGTCAAAGAAAGCCCCGATTCCTTCGGGGGCCTCCTCTCCCTCCCAGCATTTCGCCAGTTCCGCGACCGTGTGGGCAATCAGCTCGTCGTCGATCTGCGGCCCCATGTGCCGCAACAAGGCCTTCGAGCGCGCGACCGCGCCAGGGGCGCATTCCAAATACGGCGTTGCCTCTGCCTCCACCGCATCGTCCAGCGCCTGTGCGGGGACGATGCGCGCCAAAAGGTTCAGTTCAACCGCCTCGGCCGCGCCAAACCGCCGCCCCGACATGAAGACCCGCCGCGCCTTGGCCTCGCCCATTCGCGCACAGACATATGGGCCAATGGTCGCCGGAATCAGGCCCAGCCGCGTCTCGGTCAGCCCCATAAGGATGCTGTCCGCGCCAACCGCCACGTCGCAGACACTGGCCAAGCCCACGCCGCCACCAAAGGCATTGCCTTGAATGCGGCCGATCAGAGGTTTCGGCATTGTATTGAGCGCCTGCAACATATGCGCCAGTTTCGCCGCCTCGGCAGACCTCACATCAGGCTCGGCCTCGAATTGCTGACGCATCCATCCCAGATCACCGCCGGCACAGAAACTCTTGCCTTCGGCCGCCAAGACCACGACCCGCACAGAAGCATCGGCTCCCAAGTCTTCCGCCGCCGAATGCAACTCCGCGATCATCTGCGCCGACATGGCGTTGTGTTTCTCGGGCCGCGACAGCCACAGCGTCGCCACACCCCGCGCATCGCGCTCAATCCTGATCGTCTCGCTCATCATCCCTCTCCCGTGCCAAAATTCTTGCAAGAATTTTGACAAGAATTTTCGAAAATTCTTGTCACCCGGCCCGCATGGCGCGTGCCATATCCGCCGCCTTGTCCAAAACAGCCCGGTCCAACCCGGTCTCATAGCCCAGCGCGATCAGCCGGTCATGTACCGCTTCGGTCGCCACATTGCCCGCGGCCCCCGGCGCATAGGGACAGCCGCCCAAACCGCCCACCGCCGCATCGAACACCCGCAAGCCACGTGCGATCGACACCTCGATATTCTCAAGAGCACGCCCGGCGGTATCGTGAAAATGCCCCGCCAAACGATCCGCTGGCACCACCTCAAGAACCGCCGAAAGCATGGCATCCACGCGCCCCGGACTGCCCTGTCCGATGGTGTCCCCAAGGCTCACTTCGTAACAGCCCATCTCGAACAACTGCCCGGCAACGCGCGCAACCTCGCTCGGGGCCACCTGCCCGTCATAGGGGCAGTCGGTGACACAGGACACATAGCCGCGCACCGGAATACCCGCAGCCTGCGCGGCCTCTACAACGGGCACAAAACGCGCAAGGCTCTCCTTGATCGTCGCGTTGATATTGGCGCGCGAAAACCCCTCCGAAGCCGAGCCGAAAATCGCCACCTCATCGGCCTTGGCGGCCTTCGCCCCCTCAAAGCCCCGCATATTGGGGGTCAAAGCGGCATAGGACACCCCCGGCGCACGGGTGATCCCGGCCAGCACCTCGGCGCTATCGGCCATCTGTGGCACCCACTTGGGGCTGACGAAACTCGCCGCCTCAATACGCGAAAACCCCGCCCCGCTCAGACAATCCACCAAGGCGATCTTCTCCGAGGTGGGAATCTGTCGCGCCTCGTTCTGCAACCCGTCGCGCGGGCCAACCTCGAATATCTCGACACGCTCAGCCATAGCGCGCACTCCCGTTCAAACCGGTCCGGGGCTCCGCCCGTTCGGTGCTGAAACGATCCCACGGATCGTTTCCAAGACGCGCCTCACCCTCG
>DATFKJ010000387.1:0-2081 GCA_035268705.1 Roseovarius sp.
AGCCCAGCGCCGTCACTTCGGGCAACGGCAAAAGGCCCAGCCCGGCAAACATCAACCCCATCGCCGTTGTCCCGACCACCCCGCGCCAGAAATGCCCCATGGGCGATTTCACCTTCAACCCGGTGCGCAGATCACCGCGCAGGGCCAGCCATGTCAGGATCACGGGAATGGCAAAGAACAAACGGAAAAACACCGCCTCACCGGGGGGAACAGTGTCTGATGCCGCCTTGATCAGGGCCGACATCACCACGAACAGCATCACGGAACAAAGTTTCAGGGCAATGCCCTTGAACGGACTCATTGGCGCATCTCCTAATGTCCCCTGCATGCGCCTGCCCGCGCGGAAGGTCAATCACCGGCGATGCACCCACCACATAACGAAAAAGCCCTGCGTGACGATCACGCGGGGCCGTTCGCTTGGGCGCTTCTCACACCTCACGGGGCCTCATAGCGCTGAACGCCGTCAGGCGTGAAAAGCGGCTCTATTCCGCCGCTTCCCGCTTGGGCAACACCCAATCGGGGCGCGGAAAGTGGCAGGTATAGCCATTGGGAAAGCGCTCAAGATAATCCTGATGCTCGGGTTCGGCCTCCCAGAAATCGCCCACCGGCTCAACTTCGGTCACCACCTTGCCCGGCCAGATGCCGCTGGCCTCCACATCGGCGATGGTGTCCAGCGCCACCGCCTTTTGCTCGTCCGAGCAGTAATAGATGGCCGAACGATAGCTTAGCCCAATGTCATTGCCCTGCCGGTTCAGCGTGGTGGGGTCGTGAATCTGGAAAAAGACCTCCAGAAGCTTCCGGTAGCTCATCCGATCGGGATCGAACATCACCTCGATCCCCTCTGCATGTGTGCCATGATTGCGATAGGTGGCATTGGGCACATCGCCCCCGGTGTATCCCACGCGGGTCGAAATCACCCCGTCCATGCCCCGGATCAAATCCTGCATTCCCCAGAAACAACCACCCGCCAGTACTGCACGTTCGCTCATCTCACGTCCTCCACTTGATCCAAGTAATCGCCATAGCCCTCGGCCTCCATCTCGTCGCGATGGATAAACCGCAAGGCGGCGGAGTTGATGCAATAGCGTAGCCCGCCCCGGTCTTGCGGCCCATCGGGAAAGACATGGCCCAAATGGCTGTCGCCATGGGTGCTGCGCACTTCGGTCCGCACCATCCCGTGGGTTGTATCGGTCAGTTCGTTCACATGCGCCGGCTCAACGGGCTTGGTGAAACTTGGCCAGCCGCAGCCCGACTCGTATTTATCCGCCGAGGCGAACAATGGCTCACCCGAAACAACATCAACGTAAATCCCCGGCTCCTTGTTCCCAAGGTACTTGCCGGTGCCCGGACGCTCGGTGCCATTCTCCTGCGTCACCCAGTATTCTTCGGGGTCCAGCGCCGCGATCACATCCGGGTTCTTCTCGTATGTCGGCATTCGGCCCTCCATGTCCTGTTCACTTATAAAGATGGGGCTGAGAGCCGAATTTGAAAGGGTTCACCCGCTCTCGCCCACGTTCTCGGCAAAGGACGTCTTGAAGGCCTGCTGCTGATCCGCGCTCGCTTCGGTTTGATACTTGTCCTTCCACTCGTCATAGGGCATGCCATAGAAAATCTCGCGCGCTTCGTCCTTGGTCATCTCGATGCCGCGCTCGTTCGCGGCCTCCTGATACCACCGCGACAGGCAATTGCGGCAGAACCCACCAAGGTTCATCAGGTCGATGTTCTGCACATCGGTCCGCTTTTCCATCAGGTGCTCACGCAGGGTACGAAAAGCGGCGGCTTCCAATTCGATACGGGTCTGGTCGTCCATGGGTATCCTCCTTGTCTGTTGGTCCTTAACATGCGCTTGGGGGCTGGCGGGTTCAAGCCGTGTTGATTGACTTCAACGCGCAGCGCCGCATGTCCTGACTCAACAGCCGGAGTCCAAATGCGCATATATGCAGCCCTGCTCTTGATAACGTCACTTGCGGCCTGCACCCCCGACGCACCGCGCTCAGGCGGCGATATCTTGATGATCGGCGACTCGGTTTTGGCTTGGAACCGCACGTCAGGTCGCGATGTGGGGGCCGCCCTTGGCGCAA
>DATFKJ010000388.1:0-4931 GCA_035268705.1 Roseovarius sp.
CACCGCCAGAGCAACGGCACCCGCAGCAGGCCCAGCCCCTAAACCGGCGAATTTGCTCATCTTTTTTCAACGTCCCCTGCCGTGGCACCGCGCCCGGTTGTCGGAGCATAGCAACAAGGCTATCACGGGTCAAAGCAACCCGTTTCAGCCCGGAGTGATCCCATGTCAGAACGATCCGTCTGTGTCTTTTGCGGCGCACGTCCGGGCAAGCGCCCCACATATATGCAGGCCGCGACCGACACCGGCAAGATGCTGGCCGAGAACGGCTGGCGGCTGGTCTACGGCGCGGGAGATGTTGGCCTCATGGGGGCCACGGCGCGGGCGGCGCAGCAGGCGGGCGGCAAGACCTTTGGCGTGATCCCTGCGCATCTGGTGCGTCTGGAGGTCGGCAAGCGCGACCTGACGCAATATGTCGTGACCGAAACCATGCATGAACGCAAAAAGGTGATGTTCATGAATTGCGACGCCATCGTTGTCCTGCCCGGCGGTGCGGGATCGCTGGACGAGTTTTTCGAGGTGCTTACATGGCGTCAGCTCGGCTTGCATGACAAGCCTATTTATTTATTGAATACAGAAGAGTATTGGACGCCTCTCATGCAAATTCTGGATCACGTGATCGCCGAGGATTTTGCCGCAGAAAGCCTCAAAGGCTTTGTTCAGCCTGTTGAAACCGTTCAGGATTTGAGGATCGCCCTGCGCGCCGCCCTGTCCTGACGCAGGCTCGCGGTGGTGTAGATCGCGAGCGCGGTCCAGATCATCGCGAAGGCCACGGCGTGCCAGAAGCTGAACGCCTCCTGGAAAATCAGTGTCGCGACAAGGAATTGCAGGGTGGGGTTCAGGTATTGCACCAGCCCGACCGTGGCCAGGGTGACGCGCTTGGTGGCATAGCTGAACATGATCAGTGGCGTGCCGGTGAGGATGCCGGAAAACATCAGGAGCAGGCTATCACGCCAATTGACGCCAAACGCCCCATGCCCGTCGGAATGAAAATACCACAACACTGTCAGCGCAATCGGTGAAAGCAGCAGCACCTCGGCAGTGACAGACACCACGGGACCGACCGAAAGCCCCTTTTTCACAAGACCATAGAGGCCGAAGCTCGTGGCGAGGATCAGCGCGATCCAAGGCGGAACGCCAAGGCCCCACGTCAGGGTCACGACCGCACAGAGCGCAAGGGCCACAGCGAAAAGCTGCGCCTTTCCCAGACGTTCACGAAAGGCAATCGCCCCCAGAAGCACCGCCACCAGGGGGAAGATGTAGTAGCCCAGTGAGGCCTCCATCGCGCGCCCAATCTGAATTGAGGTGATGAAAACGAACCAGTTGGTCGAGATCATCAGCGCCGCAAAACCGATCAGCAGAATCGACTTTCGCCCCGCAAGAGCCTGACCCAGAACGGAAATCCGCCCCTGAAGCAGCAGCACGAAGGCAAAGAAGACGCAGGACCACAGCGTGCGATGCGCGAGGATTTCGATGGGCGGGATGTGATCCAGCAACTTGTAATAAATGCCCGAAAGGCCCCAGACCGTGCAGGTGGCGACCATCGCGATGATGCCTTTGGTCTCCTCGCGCATGATGGCCCTGCCCCTTGTTTTGCCCTGCCACTGTGCTGCCGCAAGCGGCGGGCGGGGGCAAGGCGAAAGCGTCGTGCCGATGCAGATTGCACGCCGGTTTCATGCACGGGGACGGCGCGCCGATGGTTCACAGCTTGGGGTCGAGTTCCGCCTTGAGCATGCTCTCGACCTTGTCGAGGGGATGGTGGGTTAGATCCTTGGGGATTTCGGCTACAACCCTGTCCTGAACTTCCTTGTGCAGAGCCTGCCGCAAATCGCCAAGAACGGGCGGGGTGGCGACCAGAACGATCCGCTCGAACGCGCCGCGATGCGCGTATTTGTACAGAATTTCACCCAACTCATGCGCAAAGCGTTCCTTGGCCAGTTCATGCCAATCGGTGTCATCCATGGCCGAACTCTGACCAACCCCGGTATCGCGCTTGCGCCCCGGACGGTTGGCGGATTGATCGTAATCCGACGGGTTTTCCTGCTCGTCCTTGCG
This sequence comes from Roseovarius sp., assembly GCA_035268705.1. Classification (GTDB taxonomy): domain Bacteria; phylum Pseudomonadota; class Alphaproteobacteria; order Rhodobacterales; family Rhodobacteraceae; genus Roseovarius. Next base: position 2,053 of record DATFKJ010000388.1, read on the forward strand.
CACGACGTCGAGCGCGGGCGAGATCGCATCAACAGAGTTGCGCAGGAAAAGTGCCTTTTCCCCGTCCGCGATCAACACCCATGTACCATTGGTCAGAACCGCCATTACATCTTCTCCTTGTCACCGCTCTCGTCCTGATCCTGCGCCGTGCCACGCGTCGTCCCGGCTGATGTCTCGTCATGACGCTTCTTCTCATCGCGGGTGCCGACCTTGCGGGCAATTTCGCCCCCTGCGCGGCCCGCAGAAGAGGGTGCCTTTCGCAAGTTCTCAGGTTTTTCGCCGAGGATTTCTTCGGTCTCCCGGCTGCCATCCTTTGATTTCACACGCTCGGCCATGGGGGCTCCTCCTTTATCATTGCTTCATCATGAAAACGTATGAAATGCCCGCAGGTTCCGTCAGAAAATCACATCTGATCAAAGCCCTATCACGCCCCGCCAAACAAAAAGGCCCGCCAGATGGCGGGCCTTCTGCGATCGGGTCAGGCCCGGGATCACATGCGCGAGGCGACGTTTTCCCAGTTCACTAGGTTGTCGAGGAAATTCTGCAGGTAGGCTGGCCGCTTGTTGCGGAAGTCGATGTAATAGGAATGCTCCCACACGTCACAGCCCAAAAGCGCCGTCTGGCCAAAGCAGAGCGGGTTGACGCCGTTCTCGGTCTTGGTAACTTTCAGCGCGCCATCTGTGTCCTTCACGAGCCACGCCCAGCCGGAGCCGAACTGACCGGCCCCTGCGGCGGCGAAATCTTCCTTGAACTTGTCGAACGAACCAAAGCTTTCGGTGATCGCCTTTTCCAACTCGCCCGGCATGCCGGTGCCGCCGGGGGCCATCATCTCCCAGAACTGGTTGTGGTTCCAGTATTGCGAGGCGTTGTTGAAGATGCCCGACTGCGCGACAGCCTTGGGATCATAAGTGCCCTTGATGATCTCTTCGACCGATTTGCCCTCCCACTCGGTGCCGGCGACGGCCTTGTTGCCGTTGTCGACATAGGCCTTGTGGTGGATGTCGTGGTGGTATTCCAGCGTCTCACGGCTCATGCCGTGATCAGCGAGCGCATCGTGCGAATACGGAAGGTCGGGAAGTTCGAAAGCCATGGGTATGCCCCCTGTTCGTTGGTGTTGAAATCCGATGCCCTTACATGGTGGGCGGATTGGGCAAAGGTCAACCCTGCGGGCCGGAGTTTTTCTGTCGGGATTGACGGGGTTCAGCCGTAAACGCCCACCTCGCCCCCCGGCAGGGCCGCTGTTTTCAGCAGGTTGAAGGCATAGTCGGCCACCGAGCGGAAGCAGATCAGGTGGAAGGTGCCATCCTCATCCAGCCAGAACGCGGCGGGCACCTGCGCCATGCGGGTGCGCCGGAACATGCCGGGGGTGAAGACCGCCGCCGACAGGTCCACCGGGCAGAGCTTGGCGAGGGTTTCCCGCGCGCCCGCACCCGAGACATGCACATAAGTGCGCGCGTCCGAGACGTTGACGGCGAGGTAATGCTGCCCCGTGAGCGCCTCGTCCAGCGTGGCAATCGTCTCGACCACCCCGTCATAGGCGCAGATCAGCAAGAGCTCGTCCGGCGACATCCAGAGCACGGCAGTGCCCTGCCCGCTCAGCGCCTGACGCTGTTCAGGCACGTCAAGGCCCACGGCCTTTTGCACGGCGTCCTTGACCTCGGCGGAGGACAGATCACCCCGCAGGGTGATCATGCCGGTCAGGCCCGCATCCGCGATGGTTGCGAGCCCCTCAAAGCGGGCCCCGTTCAAGGGGGTGACGGCCTCAGACATTCTGCTTCTCCCCGTGCTTGTCGTAAAATACCTGATCGACGATCTTCGCCTTGACGATACCGCCGTCGACCTTTGCAAACTCCAGCACCTCGCCCATGCGGTCCGGGCCATTGTGGACCAGCCCCATGGCGATACCGCGCCCGAGCGTGGGCGAATGGTAGGTGGAGGTCACGCGCCCTTGGGTGTTACGCTGACCGTTGGCGTTGGTGCCCGCTGCCGTGGCATAGGCGCCATCGGGCAACACCGAGCCGTCGAGCGTCTCCAGCCCCACCAGTTTCCAGCGGGTGGGGTCGGCCATGTGGCTGCGCTCCTGCGCGCGCTTGCCGAGGTAATCCTCTTTCTTCTTGGAAATCGCCCAATCCATGTTCAGGTCCTGCGGGATGACCGTGCCGTCGGTCTCGTCCCCGATCATGATGAACCCCTTCTCCGCGCGCATGACATGCATCGCCTCGGTGCCGTAGGGCATGACGCCGTATTCCTCGCCCGCCGCCAGCAGCGCATCCCAGAGCGCGCGGCCGTGGCTGGCAGGCACCGAAAGCTCGAAACTCAGCTCACCGGCAAAGGAGATGCGAAAGACGCGCGCGGGGATGCCTGCGACGGTGATCTCTTTCCAGCCCATGAAAGTCAGAGCGTCGGCGCTGATATCGTCCTCGGTCAGCTTTTCGATCACTTTGCGGGAATTGGGGCCCGCGACGCCCACCTGCGCATATTGCTCGGTCACGTTGGCGGCGTAGACCTGCCACTCCCACCAGTCGCATTGCAGCCAGTCTTCCATATGGGCATGCACGCGCTCGGCCCCGCCGGTGGTGGTGTGGACAAGGAACGTGTCCTCATCCAGCCGCGCAACCACACCGTCATCCATCAAAAAGCCGTTCTCGTTGCACATCAGCCCATAGCGGCAGCGCCCCGGCTTCAGTGTGGACATCATGTTGGTATAGAGCATGTCCATGAAGCGGCCCGCATCCGCGCCCTTGACGATGATCTTGCCAAGGGTCGAGGCGTCGAGCAGCGCAAGGCTGGCCCGGGTCTGCTTGATCTCGCGGTTCACCGCCTCATGGCGGCCCTCTTCGCCCTTGGGAAAGCAATAAGGGCGGCGCCATTGGCCGACC
>DATFKJ010000389.1:0-2852 GCA_035268705.1 Roseovarius sp.
GCATGTTGACCAGATAAAGCACCCCGAACCACAGAACCAGATCGCGTTCCGACCCAAGGCCAAAGGACTCGGCGCCCAAGGCTTTCACGATCGGCACGAAAATCGGCACCGCCAGCAGCAGGATACCCACCCAATCAAGAAACATGCCCAGCGCCACAAGGATCACCATCATCAGGATCAGGATCCCCCAAGGCCCAAGGCCAAGGCCGGTCATGGTGCTTTCCACGAACTCCTGCCCGCCTTCCAGAACGTAAAGGCCCACAAAGATGGTCGCGCCGAACATGATCCAGATCACCATGGCACTGGCCTTCAGCGTGGTAAGGCAAGCCTCGCGCACGGTGGCCCATGTCAGCTTTCGGTGAATGGCCGCCACGATGAAGGCCCCGAAGGTGCCGATGCCCGCGGCCTCAACCGGCGTGGCAACGCCCGCAAAGATCACCCCAAGCACCACCGCGATCAGGGTAATGGGTGCCGCCATATTGCCCAAAAGGCGCAGCTTATCTGCGGTGCTCACCCTGTCTTCGACCGGAATGGGCGGGCCTTTCTTCGGGTCAGCATAGCACATGAGCGTCACGTAAAGGATATACATCCCCGACAGCAGCAAACCGGGCAGAACCGCCCCGATGAACAGCTCCCCCACCGATTGCTCGGCCACAACCGCGTAAATAATGGCCAGAATCGAGGGCGGGATCAGGATGCCCAGCGTCCCCCCCGCCATGATCGAGCCCATGGCGATCTTGGGGTCATAATGGCGTTCCAGCATCGCAGGCAGCGCGATGATCCCCATCGTGACCACGGCGGCACCGATGACGCCCACCATGGCCGCCAGAATGGTCGAGGCGATGATCGTGGCCGCAGCCAGACCGCCACGTACCCCGCCCAAGAGCTTGTAGATCACATCGAACATCTCGTTGATGATCCCCGCCCTCTCCAACATGGCGGCAAGGAAGATGAACAACGGAATCGCCGAAAGCTGATAATTCGTCATCAGCGGGAAAATCCGGCTCGGCACGATGTTCAGGGTCTGCGCATCGCCAAGGATGAACAGGAACACACAGGCCAGACCGCCGGTGACAAAGGCCAAAGGCAGCCCCGCCATCAGCAGCACCATCAAACTGCCGAACATCAGGGCGGTCAGCCAACCGATTTCAATTTCGATACCCATGGCGTCAGGCCCCTTTCATTGCATTGCCGACAATGGTCAGATCCTGCAACAGCTTGGCGATCCCTTGCAGGATCAGCAGGATCGCCCCCACCACGATGGCCCATTTGAAGGGCCAATAAGCGATGGTCCATTCCGAGAAGGAAATCTCGTTCACCACGGTCGCATCCATGGCGAAAATCCACCCCGTGACCAGAAGCGTACCGGCGAAGATGAAAAAGAAGATCGAGGTGAACAGATCGACCAGCGCTTTGCGCAATGGCGACCACTCGGCATAGAAAACATCCACCTTCACATGCGCATCGGTCAGCGCCGCATAGGCCCCGGCGACAAGGTATTGCATCCCGAACATCAGGAACATGCCCTCATGCACCCAGATCGTGGGCGAGTTGAAGACATAGCGCGCCACCACTTCGAAGTAATAGGCGATGACCGCGATCACCATCCAGTAGCTGACGAACTCCCCCGCGAAATAAGACAGCCGGTCAATCGCCCCGATGAACCCGGTGCGGATATGCGCCTCGTCGCCCTCGACCTCTTCGTGTTCGATCTCTTCAAGGCGATGTTCGGCGGGGCTTTCTTCCTCGCCTTCGGCGTCCAGCCGGGCCTGCGCCCGCTTGACAAGCCCGGGCAAAAGCACCGCATCAATAGCGATCAGCGCACAGATCAAAAGGAAGGTGTAAAAGGCGAAATTCGACCAAAAGGCGCGGCTTTCGCCTGCCTTCTGAAGTCCCGGCTTGCCAGCCTCAAGATCGGCCTGCGCGTTTTCCAACCGCTCGGCATCCGCCACCTTGGAGTCGCGCGCCTTTTCAAGGTTCTTCTCGGCGCGGATCTGGGCGAAACTGCCCTCCTCGGCCTCGGCGAGATCGGCCTCAAGCTGCTCGATCTTGTCATCAGCCCCGGCCACCTTCGGCTCCAGCCGTTCAATCACCCGCTCCGCGCTGTTGACCACATTCGCCGCCTCGCTTTGCAACTCGCGCGCCTCGCGGCCCTGCGCATTGGCAAAGAGAATGGCAAAGAAAAGCGGGATAAAGATCAGCCCCCAAAGGTTGCGAAGATACAGCCGGTGAAGGCCCAAAAGCCCCCCGGTCAGCAAGATCATGTAACCAATGGGCAGGGAATAGCCGCTGGTCTGCGTGCGCCGTGCCATCACCATGGCAATCAGCGGAAAAACAAACAGCGTCCCCCAATACAGCCAATGCGGCAGGATAAAGTTGATGCTGGGCATGGAATTCGTCCGTTCTAAGCGGAAAAGAAGGCCACGCCCCCGGCATGGTGGCGGGGGCGCAGCACGTTAAAGTCGACCAGTTGCCGATCAAAGATCCAGCGTCTGACCTTCAACCATTTCAGGCGTCACATAGCCAAGCGAGCCGGACATCATGTAGTCAAGCTGCGTCTTGAAGACCCGCGCGGCGTCCTTGTCGCGGTTGGCGTATTTGAACCAGATCGGCACCGCGACTTCGGTCATGATTTCGACGTCGGTCTGGCTCAGGCGGGTGACTTCGGTGCCATCGGCCTCGAACTTCTCCCACGCCTCTTGGTCGGCCTTCTGGATGGCCCCGTGGTGCATGTCGGAATAGGAATGCACTTCCATTTCGACGAATTGCTTCATCTCGTCCGACAGCGCGTTCCAGCTGTCCATGCCCACTGTCAGGTCCATGATATCGACCGGCTGATAGACCGACATGAA
>DATFKJ010000390.1:0-3114 GCA_035268705.1 Roseovarius sp.
CCCGCCTTGTAATCGGCGATCTTGTCACGCCAGACCACATCGCCGGTTTTCAAATCCAGCGCCACGATGCGCGCATCGAGCGTGCCGAAATAAATCTTGTCGCCATAGATGGCAGCACCCCGGTTGACCACGTCACAACAGGGCAGGATGCCTTCAGGCAGACGGGCATCATATTGCCAGACTTCCTTGCCGGTCTTCAGGTCAATCGCATAAAGCCGCGAATACGAGCCGGTGATATACATCATCCCGTCATAGATCAGCGGCTGGGTTTCCTGCCCGCGCTGCTTTTCGCCGCCAAGGCTGAAGGCCCAGGCGGGCATCAGTTTGTCAACATTGTCTTTGTTCAACGTGTCCAGCGGGCTGTAGCGTTGCAGGTGACGCCCCATGCCGTTGGTCACGATCTGATCCGTGATTGTCTGGTCGTTGGCCAGATCCTCTTCGCTTACCTCTGCGTGGGCTGTGCTGGTTGCCAGCACCCCGGCCACGGCGGCCATGATAAACCGGTTCATAGGTGTCCTCCCTAGACTTTTGTCCTCTCAGCCCGAATCCCCGACGAGGCCGGAGCTATGGCTAAACGGTATTATTGAGGGCGTCGGGGGGGCGCGAAATTGAACAATGGTCGTAGGGCACTGTTTTCGAGTTTCAAGCTAAGGTCTTGAGGCCGACCAACAGAAAGGCTTTGGACCATGCAACGTAGACCCATCCGCGTGACACGAATTTCACTCGCAATGACAATGGTTTATGCCTGCGCGGCTTGTCTGGCTTTCTAGACAAGCTGAGACATGAAAAATCCCGGAGCAGCTTTCGGCACTCCGGGGTTTCGCAGCGGTGTAAGACCTTAGTCGGATATCTCGGAATTGTCCTGCGTCGTGATGCTGTCGAGATAGGCAAGGATGAAATCCTGCACGGTGCGGTCTTCAATGCCCACGTGGCGCATCTTGGTGCCGGGCATGAAGCCGTCGTTGTCTTCAATCCATGCGCGCAGGGCGGCCGGGGTCCAGACGATACCCGAGGCTTCCAGCGCGATGGAATAGTCGTAACCCTCCACGGTCCCGGCCCCGCGCCCGATGACATTGTTCAGCGGCGGGCCATAGCTGGCATGGTCAGAGTCCGGCGCATGGCAGCGGCGGCATTCGGCATCATAAAGTTTTTCGCCCGCTTCGACCTTGATCTGGTCAAAGGCGGTTTCGGCCATGGCCGGGGCGGTGCCAGCGGCCAGAACGGCAAGGCTTAGGGCGTGAATGACATGTTTCATGGGGTCCTCCAAAATAGGGCCCCATTTTACCGCGTGGCGTCCCCGGGCGTGCTTGACCTAGGTCAAGCATAGCAGGCTTTGCGCCTCATCCTTTGGTCGTAGTTTCGGGGGGAAAAGGCTTAGAAAAGCGGCGCGTATTTCCAATTGTCCGCGTCTGGCGTGACCTCATCCAGATCATAATCCGCGCCTTGCAAACGCCTGGCGATCTTGAGGCCATCCTTGGCCGCCGCATCCACATAGGCGCGGCCCAAATCCTCGTCGCGGGGCACGCCGTGCCCGCGCATCAGGTTCAGACCATGATTGAACTTGCCCACCGGGTCGCCCAGATCGGCGGCGCGCTTGTCCCAATTGGCCGCCCGGTCGGGGTTGTAGTCGCCGCCAAGGCCGTTGTTGTCCAACTGGCTCATCCACGTCATGGCACCCGTATACCCGGCGGCGGCGCAGGCTTCGAACAACTGTCGCGCGGCGGCGTGCCGTCCGGCCTTGGTGATGTGATAGCCATTGGCGCAAGTGGCCATGTCGGTCACGCCCCTGTCGATATTGCGCATCACCCGGCCAAAGCCCGTGTCTTGCGGGTTCAGCGTGCCGTGTTCATCCTCAACCGTGCGGGTCTCGGCGGTCACGGCTAGGGTGCTGGTCAGCAAAAGCGCGGTAGCGATACGGAACATCATGGGCCTCCTCTGTGCAGGATCATAGCGCAAAGCCATAAACATTTCACCGCCCGCATGGTCGTAGGTTTGGTCAGCCCTTTTGCCGTTTCATGCCCCGCGCCGGATCATAGCCCCAAAGCGCCAAGGCGATGAAGACCGCCCCCGCCAACAGCGTCCACCCCAAGGCGGGCGCGTTGAATTCGCCATATAGCGCAAAGCGGATCAGTTCGACCGCATGGGTGAAGGGATTGGCCGCGCAAATATCGCGCAACAGCACCGAGCTTTCGGCCATTTTCCACAGCGGATACAGCGCCGAAGACAGGAAAAACATCGGGAAGATCACGAAGTTCATCACGCCTGCGAAGTTCTCCAATTGTTTGATGGTGGACGACAAAGCCAGCCCCAGCGCGCCCAGCATCACACCGGCGACAATCAAGGCAGGCAGGGCGGAAAGATAGCCGATCACTGGAAAGTCGATGCCATAAAGCGCGGCCACGATCAGGAAGGTATAGACCTGTAGGATGGAAATCGCCGTACTGGCCAACAGCCGACAAATCAGCAGCCACCATCGCGGCAGGGGGCTTGTCAGCAGCAGGCGCATCGACCCCATCTCGCGGTCGTAGACAAGGCTGAGAGAGCTTTGCATGCCATTGAACAGCAGGATCATCCCGCACAAGCCCGGCACGATATAAATCTCGTAGGTGATATAGGTCTGGTAGGGTGGGGTGATCGACAGGCCAAGTGCTGCGCGAAACCCGGCGGCGAACACCACCAGCCAGACCAAGGGCCGTACCAAAGCCGCGACAAAGCGCGAGCGTTGTCGCACAAAGCGCAGCGCCTCACGGATCACGATGGCGCGCAGGGCGGTCAGCGCGGCCTTCATGCGGGCGCCCCGGTGAGGGTCAGGAACACATCCTGAAGCCCCGCGCCTTGGGTGATCTCATGGCAAGGCGCGTCTTTCAGAACCTTGCCTTGGTGCAGGATAACCACTTGATCCTCTTGGGAGATTTCGTCGGTCAAATGCGTGGCCCACAGCACCGTCAGCCCATCGTCGCGCGACAGATCATGCACGTGTTGGGTGATCGCGCGGCGGGCGGCGGCGTCCAGTCCGACGGTGGGTTCATCCAGCAAAAGAACTGCCGGGTCGTGGATCAGGCAGAGGGCGATTTCGAGGCGGCGGCGATGGCCGCCGTTCAAATCGCGGGCGCG
>DATFKJ010000391.1:0-8357 GCA_035268705.1 Roseovarius sp.
GGTCGCTCACGATCGCCTCGGCCGCGTGCCGGGCGGAGAGGGTCGCCATCGGCACGCCCGCCCCCGGGTGTGCCCCACCCCCCGCAAGATAAAGTCCCTTGAGCGGTGTCCGCGCCGTTGGCCGTTGAAATGCCGCCGTCGTCCCATGTGGGCTCTGCCCGTAAAGGGAACCTGCCGTCGCTGGAAAAAGGGTGTTGAAGCCTAGTGGCGTCGTAAGGGCCTTGGCCTGTGGCAACGGGTCGAAGCTCAGGCCGAAGTTGGCCAGAGTCCGGAATGTGCGTGTCTGGCATTGGGAAAACTCCTCGGGCGTCTTGGCATCTGTCAGCGCGGCAGCGTTTGAGATAATCTCGAAGCGTTCAATTGTGGGTGTGGGTGCGCCTGTGCCGCGATCCTGCGCGCAGATGTACAAAGTTGGATCCGGGACAAGTCGCCCTTCTCCAATGGCATCGAACTCGGGCTTTGGGTCGTCACGAAAGAAAACATTGTGATAGGCGAGGTCAGGCCCCTTTGGTGTTGCGGCAAAGGTCCAAACCTGCGCCGAAAGACTGCGCGGAATGGTATTGGTTTGAGGTGCAACACAGGTCGTGTCTCGGCCCAAGGCACCGGTTGCCAATGCGCGTGGATCACCATTGAAAAGAATTGTCTCGGAATGGTGAGCGCGACCGTCGGCAAGCCGAACGCCAATGGCGCGACCATTTTCGACCATGATCTCGGAAACATGCGAATCGTAATGGAATTCCACACCCTCGGATATGGCAAGGGCTTCCACTGCCCGGGCCAATTCGTGCATGCCGCCCTCAACGGCCCAGACGCCTGCGGCCTCTGCCTGCCAGATCAGCGACAAAAGCGCTGGCACTTGATAAGGCGAGCCGCCAACGTAGGTGGCATAGCGCCCAAAAAGTTGCGACAGCCTAGGGTCGTCAAAGCTGCGCTCCAGTAGCTGTGCAAGCGTCCGCGTCGGCGCCATGGCTGGAATAAGCCAAGGCCGCGTCGCGACATGGAGTGCAAGACCCGGTAGGGATGGGCAGGGTGCCTGCATCATGGGGGCGTCAAAGCCATCGAATAGCCGCCGCGCCCGCGCTGAAAAAGCGCGAAATTGTTCGGCGCCGCGCGCGCCGGCGAACTTGTGGATCGCTTCGGCGGATTGATCCTCGTTATCAAACAGGTCGAGTGTACTTCCATCAGGCCAGAAATGGCGGGCAAGGCAGTGTTGACGGTTCAAGGTGACATGGTCATCCAGGCGCGCACCAAGATCACGGAACAAATCGTCGAAAACTCCGCGCATGGTCAGCACGGTTGGGCCAGCATCTATGGGACCGGCCACTGACGGCAGGGTGCGCATACGCCCGCCGGGGGCGGAGTGCCGCTCAAGCACAGTGACCTTCAGGCCCGCATGCGCAAGGCGTGCCGAGGCCGCAAGACCCGCAATGCCCGCACCAATGACTATGGCATGCGAGTCCGCAAATCGTGAGAGAGCTTCGGATTTCATGGCCCAAGTGTTGACTCACGCATCGAAAGTGTCCAGTCTTATTTACACATTGAGTGTCATACGCAATGTGCAATACCCGTCTAAAGGAGGGCGTGATGCGTGTATCCGATCGGATTGAAGCCGCTTTGGGCCGTGCTCTTGGCATAGCCCAGAACGCACAGGCCCCTGCCAAGTTAAGCGAAGCGCTTAGGTATGCGATTGTGCCGGGTGGTGCCCGAATACGTCCGACAATCCTTTTATCTGTGGCGGGTGCCTGTGGTGATGATTGCCCCGGAATGAGCGATGCCGCCGCTGCCGCCTTGGAGTTGATCCATTGTGCCAGTCTTGTCCATGACGATCTGCCCTGTTTTGACGATGCCGACACCCGGCGCGGTAAGCCCTCGGTGCATCGCGCTTACTCCGAGCCTTTGGCGGTTTTGACGGGGGACAGCCTTATTATGCTGGCCTTTGACACCTTGGCCCGCGCTGGGCAGTCGGAGAATGCCGACGCGCGCGCCGCGCAGCTTGTGCTAGCGCTTTCGCGGCGTTCCGGTATGCCGGGCGGAATTTGCGCCGGGCAAGGGTGGGAAAGTGAACCTGAAATTGATCTGCACGCCTACCACATGTCCAAGACGGCAGCGCTGTTCATTGCGGCGACAGAGATGGGCGCGATTTCGGCCGGGCACGAGCCTGAGCCCTGGCGTGATCTGGGTGCCTTGATCGGCGAGGCATTCCAAGTCGCGGATGATTTGCGCGATGCACTTTTGGATGAAGAGACGCTAGGAAAGCCCGCTGGACAAGACGACCTTCACGGTCGGCCCAATGCCGTATCCGAATTGGGTGTAGGTGGGGCCAGGGCGCGTCTTTCGGATATTCTGGCCGGGGCTATTGCCTCGATTCCATCCTGTCCCGGTGAGGCGGCATTGGCCAAAATGGTCCGTTATCAGGCCGAGGCGATCATGCCGAGGCTGCCCGAACGCTACAGGGCCTGACAAATGGCTTCGCCCAGTGATGTGCCGGACCACCCCCTGCCGGGCAAAGGCCAGTGGCAGGGTTGGTTTGCGCGTTTGGTTGCGAAGCCGGAATTTCAACGTTTTGCGGCGAAGTTGCCATTTGCCGGAAAGCTCGCGCAACGGGATGGCGCTGAGATTTTCGACATTTTGCAGGGTTTTGTGGCCTCTCAAGTGCTTCTGGCGCTGGTCGAGTTGGAGATTCTGCAAGACTTGCTTCAAGGCCCGGCATCGCCAGAGGAGCTATCGCGTACCCGCCGAATTCCCGAGGATCGCATGGAGGCTTTATTGCAGGCCGGCGCGGCACTGCGTTTGCTCAAGCGGGGCGGCAAAGGTCAATTCTCTTTGGCGCGCCGGGGCGCTGCCATTCTGGGCGTGCCCGGTCTGACGGATATGATCCGGCACAATGCTGCGTTTTACAAAGATATGGCGGATCCGGTCTCAATCCTGCGTGCCGAAGGTGACACCCATCTCGCGCGGTTTTGGCCCTATGTTTATGGGCAGGGTGCCGATGTGCCGCGCGATAATGCAGAGCGATATTCTGATCTTATGGCGAAATCGCAGGCTTTGGTGGCCGAGGACACGTTACGCGCGGTGTCTTTGCACGGTGCCAATACTTTGATGGACGTTGGCGGAGGATCAGGGGTGTTTGTGTCGGAGGCTCTTAATCGCCACCGACATTTGCGCGCTAGTCTGGTTGATCTGCCCGAGGTGACTCCAGCAGCCGAGTCGCGTCTGGCGCAGGCGGGTCTGTTGGACAGGGTCACTTTGCATCCGGGATCGTTCCGCGATACCTCCTTACCCAAAGGTGCTGACAATATTTCGCTGATCCGCGTCTTGTACGATCATGATGATGCGACGGTGCGTGATTTGCTTGCAAAGGTATTCGATGCGTTGCCTCGAGGTGGCCGCTTGATTGTCTCTGAGCCGATGGCCGGCGGTGGGCGGCCCGAGCGGGCGGGAGATGTCTATTTTGCCTTTTACACCATGGCCATGGGGACCGGGCGCGCGCGGTCGCCCGAGCGCATAGCGGCGCTTTGTGAGGAGGTCGGATTTGACCGCAGTGCCGCGCCTTCTGCGCAGCGGCCTTACGTGACGCGTGTTCTCACTTTCGTAAAGCCTGCCTGACAACTCCATCTTGTCCATCTTGAGTTTGAATGTAAACAAAGATTGACACATAGTGTTGTGCGGTTAGACTTACAAATGGCTCAAGTGCCAAATTCCGCCGAATCCCATAAGGGCGGCGGAGAGACAGACAGGAGGCAAGCATGCATACCCGCGCTGTCTATCTGAACGGTCCTGAGGATCTTCATTTGGACACCCTCGCGCTCAAGGCGCCGGGGCCGCGGGATATTGTTGTCGATGTTGCCCATTCCGGTATTTCGACTGGCACCGAAAAACTCTTTTGGTCCGGTAAGATGCCGCCATTCCCCGGCATGGGTTATCCGCTTGTTCCCGGGTACGAGGCCGCGGGTGAAGTGGTGGAAGCCGGGTCAGATACACAATTCAAACCGGGTGACACCGTATTCGTTCCCGGTGCGAATTGTTTTAACGATGCGTACGGTCTTTTCGGCGGAGCCGCTTCCCGGCTGGTGACTGAGGCTGACCGTGTTACGCGAATCGATTCCACGCTTGGGGCGCAAGGCGCCCTTTTGGCATTGGCGGCGACAGCGCGCCACGCAATGGCGGGGCTGGACAAGGCCGTGCCGGACTTGATCGTGGGGCATGGTGTTCTGGGCCGCCTTTTGGCCCGGTTGACCATTGCAGCGGGGGCGCCCGCACCCACGGTTTGGGAAACCCAAACCGACAGGTGCGGCGGTGCTGTGGATTATCAAGTTATGGCGCCTGACGAAGACCCGCGCCGCAATTATCGCGCCATCTATGACGCCTCGGGCAATCCGGACATCCTTGATGATCTTGTGGGGCGTCTTGCCAAAGGCGGCGAAATCGTTCTGGCGGGGTTTTACCCGCAAACTCTTAGCTTTGCCTTTCCGCCGGCCTTCATGAAAGAGGCACGGTTCCGCGTTGCGGCTGAATGGACGCAAGACGACCTGCGTGCGACGTCGGCCTTGGTCGAAAGTGGTGCGCTTGGGCTTGGTGGGTTGATCACGCATCAAGCACAGGCCGAGCAGGCCCCGAAAGCCTACCGCAAGGCCTTCGAAGACCCTGCGTGCCTGAAAATGATACTCAACTGGGAGGAAGCCGCGTGAAGGACGACGTACCTAATTTGAAGGATTTCGACCAACGCCTTCGGGAGGAAGCGCACGAAGATCTGGCCGACGTGATCAACGATGGCGAGCCAACCCAAAAAACGCAGATCATCGCGATCTACGGCAAGGGCGGCATCGGCAAGAGTTTCACGCTGGCCAATCTCAGTCACATGATGGCCGAACAGGGCAAGCGCGTGTTGCTGATCGGCTGCGATCCGAAATCAGACACCACGTCACTTCTTTTTGGCGGCAAGGCTTGCCCCACGATCATCGAGACCTCGACCAAGAAAAGTCTTGCGGGCGAACAGGTCGAAATCGGCGATGTCTGTTTCAAGCGCGGTGGCGTTTTCGCGATGGAACTGGGCGGCCCGGAGGTGGGCCGCGGCTGTGGTGGCCGGGGCATCATTCATGGTTTTGAGCTTTTGGAAAAGCTGGGCTTTCATGACTGGGATTTCGATTACGTTCTTTTGGATTTTCTGGGCGACGTGGTCTGTGGTGGCTTCGGCCTACCGATTGCCCGCGACATGGCGCAGAAGGTTATCCTTGTCGCCTCGAATGACCTGCAATCGCTCTACGTGGCCAACAATGTCTGCTCGGCGGTGGAATATTTCCGCAAGCTGGGCGGCAATGTCGGCGTGGCCGGGCTTGTGGTGAACAAGGATGATCACTCGGGCGAGGCGCAGGCATTTGCCAAATCGGTGGACATACCTGTGCTGGCCGCCATTCCGCAGGATGACGATCTGCGCAAGAAATCCGCGAACTACCAGATTGTCGGAACCTCCGACAGCCAGTGGGGCAGCCTGTTTGCCGGGCTGGCCGAGGAAGTCTCGGCGGCGCCGCCCGTGCGCCCCGCGCCCTTGGATCAGGACGGTCTTTTGGACCTTTTTGACGGTTCGGACACCGGCGCCGGCGTGACGCTGGAGCCCGCCACCGACGAAGACATGCGCGGCAAGAATGCCGTCGCGAAACCCTCGCTCGAAGTCATCTATGACGATGCGTGAAAGGCAACCCATGAGCGATGAAGTCACATACGATACGGCCCACGAGGCAGAGGTGATCAAGGGTAAGCCCGATGAGCCTGGCAGCCGGACACACGAAGCTGCGCCCGATCAGGGTGCTGGGTGCCACTCGGGTGAAGAAATGGAAAAAGCCGCGCGCATGGCCGGGCAATCCGAGATTCTGGATCAATATTCCAATGATTACCCGCAAGGCCCGCATGACAAGCCGCAATCCATGTGCCCGGCCTTCGGGTCGTTGCGGGTGGGGCTGCGGATGAAGCGGGTGGCGACGGTTCTAAGCGGCTCGGCTTGCTGTGTTTACGGGCTGAGCTTCGTCAGTCACTTTTATGGCGCGCGCCGGTCGGTCGGCTATGTGCCGTTCAACTCGGAGTCGCTGGTCACGGGCAAGCTGTTCGAGGACATTCGCGACAGTGTGCATGAATTGGCGGACCCCGACCGCGTGGATGCGGTAGTTGTGACGAACCTCTGCGTGCCCACGGCGAGCGGTGTGCCGCTCAGGCTTTTGCCGAAGGAAATCAACGGAGTGCGGATCATCGGCATCGACGTTCCGGGCTTCGGTATTCCGACCCACGCGGAGGCCAAGGATGTGCTTGCGGGCGCGATGCTCAACTACGCGCGCCAAGAAAGCGAGGCGGGGCCGGTGGCCGCGCCGGAGAACGGGGTTTCGGATCGGCCCACCGTGACGCTGTTGGGCGAGATGTTCCCGGCGGACCCGGTGATGATCGGCCAGATGCTGGCACCAATGGGCCTTGCCGCTGGTCCGGTCGTACCCTGCCGCGAGTGGCGTGAGCTTTATGCTGCGCTGGATTGCGGCGCGGTGGCGGCAATACATCCCTTCTACACAGCGGCGGTGCGTGAGTTCGAGGCGGCCGGGCGTCCAGTGGTCGGCAGTGCGCCGGTGGGGTATGATGGTACTGCCGCTTGGTTGCGTAGCATCGGCCAAGCCTTTGGGCTGCCGAAAGAAAAAATTGCCGAAGCGCAGAATGCATTTTTGCCGGCGATCAAGGGTGCGCTGGAGGCGGCGCCGATCAATGGCACGATCACCTTAAGCGGATATGAAGGCAGCGAGCTTTTGGTCGCGCGTCTGCTGATCGAAAGCGGTGCGGATGTACCTTACGTTGGCACGGCCTGTGCCAAATCACCTTGGTCCGAGGCCGATGCCGAATGGCTGCGTAGCAAAGGCGTAACGGTGAAATTCCGCGCCTCATTGGAAGATGATTGCGCGGCAATGGAGGGCCTGAAGCCTGATCTTGCCATCGGCACGACGCCTGTCGTTCAGAAGGCAAAAGAGCAAGCGATTCCGGCACTTTACTTCACAAACCTGATCTCGGCGCGTCCTCTTATGGGGCCCGCCGGTGCAGGTAGCTTGGCCGAGGTCGTTAATGCTGCCATCGCAGGCAAAAAGCGCATGGATAACATGCGGGAGTTCTTCGAAGGTGTGGGCTCTGGTGACACGGCGGGCGTCTGGGAGGGCGATCCCAACATTCGTGAGGATTACCGCGCGCTGAACCTCAAGAAACTTGAGAAGAAACAACGCGCCGCCAAGGCGCAGGAGATGATCTGATGGCGTGGAAAGGGGCAAAAATCCACGTAGGTAAAACGTCGGTATTCTATCGGTATCGCGTCGGTGCGAAAGGCGGCGTGTCATGCTGATCCAAGACCACGACCGCGCCGGTGGCTATTGGGGGGCTGTCTATGCCTTCTGCGCCGTCAAGGGCCTGCAAGTCGTGATTGACGGCCCCGTTGGGTGCGAGAACCTGCCGGTGACAAGTGTTTTGCACTACACCGATGCCTTGCCGCCGCATGAATTGCCCATCGTCGTCACCGGCCTTGGCGAAGAAGAGCTTGGCCGTGAAGGCACTGAGGGCGCGATGAAGCGCGCATGGGGCACCCTTGATCCGGCGTTGCCAGCGGTGGTGGTGACGGGATCAATCGCCGAGATGATCGGTGGCGGGGTCACTCCGCAGGGGACCAACCTGCAACGCTTTCTTCCGCGCACCATCGACGAGGATCAATGGCAAGCAGCCGACCGCGCGATGACCTGGCTGTTTACCGAGTTCGGGATGACCAAGGGCCGCATGCCCAAAGAGAAGAAACGCGAAGAGGGGGCGCCCCCCCGCGTTAATATCCTTGGGCCGATGTACGGCACTTTCAACATGCCCAGCGATCTGGCCGAAATCCGGCGCTTGGTCGAAGGGATTGGTGCAGAGGTCAACATGGTGTTGCCCATGGGCGCCCATCTGGCCGAGATGCGCGATCTGGTGAATGCCGACGCGAATATCTGCATGTATCGTGAGTTTGGCCGCGGTTTGGCCGAGGTTCTGGACAAACCCTATCTGCAAGCGCCCATCGGGGTTGAGTCGACCACCTTGTTCCTGCGTAAGCTGGGCGAGTTGCTGGGGCTTGATCCAGAGCCGTTCATCACCCGCGAAAAGCATTCTACGCTCAAGCCGGTTTGGGATTTGTGGCGCTCGGTTACGCAGGATTTCTTTGCCACGGCGAATTTCGGCATCGTGGCCAGTGAAACCTATGCCCGCGGAATCCGACATTTCCTTGAAGGTGATCTTGGCCTGCCTTGCGCCTTTGCCGTGGCGCGCTGTGCCGGGTAGAAAACCAATAACGAAGAAGTCCGCGCGATGATTGCGCAGAA
>DATFKJ010000392.1:0-8022 GCA_035268705.1 Roseovarius sp.
CCCCAAGGCCCCGCCAAGCGCGAGAGAGCCCGTGTCGCCCATGAAGACGGCGGCAGGCGGCGCGTTGTACCACAAAAAGCCAAGCCCGCCCCCGGCGAGGCCTGCCACGAAGATCAGTATCTCCCCCGTGCCGGGGACATAATGCACGTCCAGATAATCGGTGAAATCGACCCGGCCCACCGCGTAGGCGATGACGCCAAGCGCACCGGCGGCGATCATCACCGGCATGATAGCCAGACCATCCAACCCATCGGTCAGGTTTACCGCATTGGCCGCGCCCACCACGACGAACATGGCAAAGGGGATGAAGAACCAGCCAAGGTTCACCAGCGTATCCTTGAAGACCGGGAAGGCAAGACGCCCCGAGAGCGGATCATAATCCTCGACCCGCGCGGCAAGGGCGATGTCGTTCACGGTATGAAGATGCATCGCCCAGTAGGCGGCAACCCCGGCGATGGCAAATCCGATTCCAAGCCGCATCTTGCCCGAAACCCCGGCCACATTGCCCTTGGACACCTTGGCATAGTCATCGGCAAACCCGATGAGCCCGAACGCGAGCGTTACAAAAAGCACCATCCAGACAAAGCCATTATCGAGCCGCGCCCAGAACAGTGTAGAGGTCATGAGCGCGCCCACGATCAACAGCCCGCCCATGGTGGGCGTGCCGGATTTCGCGAAATGGGTTTCGGGGCCGTCGTCACGAATGGGCTGCCCCTTGCCTTGCCGTTTGCGCAGCACGTTGATCAGCGGCGGGCCGAAGATGAACCCAAAGAACAGCGCCGTCATGAAGGCCCCGCCCGCACGAAAGGTGATGTAGCGAAAAAGGTTGAAGAAATCGCCACCATCCGAGAGGGCAGTCAGCCAATAGAGCATTACGTTTTCCTTTTGTCTTCGGCGGTCTCGCGGCCCACGCGGCGCAGGGCGTCGACCACAAGGCTGACACGGCTGCCTTTCGAGCCTTTGACCAGTACCACATCGCCCGCGTCGATCAATCTGTGCGCCTTATCGGCCAAGGCTGTCGCGGTGTCCACATGCAGACCGCGCAGGGGGGGCGGCAATGCCTGCCACATGGCGGCCATACGCGGCCCGACACAGTGGATCACGTCGATCGCCGCGATATGCGGCAATTGCGCAAGCGCCGCGTGGATGGACGTTTCATCCTCGCCCAGTTCCAGCATATCGCCCAAGACCGCCACACGCCGCCCCTTGGCCACGCGCCCCACCCCGTCACGCGGCGCGGCAGCGGCCAGCACTTCAAGCGAGGCCGCCATGGAGGCGGGATTGGCGTTGAAGGCGTCATCAATGAGGTCAAAGGTCAAATCTTCGTCCGACGGATCAAGCGAAATCACCTCGCGCGTGCCGCGCCCGGCGGGCGGTTTCCAACGGGCCAGGTCCATCGCGGCGAGATCACGGTCGGCGCCAAGCGCCTCGGCCGCGGCGATGACCGCAAGGCCGTTCATCGCGAAATGCCGCCCCGCGCTCAGTATCTTGAAAAGAAGCACATCGCCGCCGGCCTCGGCTTGGACCACGGTGCAATCATCGGCCAGCGTGACACTGCGTAGCCTGACCTCCCCCGTCTGCCCGAAGGTCACGATCCGCGCGCCCACCTCGCGCGCCTTGGCCAGCGGAATGGCGGCGGTGTCGATATCGGCATTGAGGATCGCCGTGCCCTCCGGCTCAAGCCCGTCAAGAATGGCGGCTTTTTCATGGGCGATGCCCTCGATACTTTCGAAGGCCTCAAGGTGGGCGGCGGCGATGGTGGTGATCATCGCCACGTGCGGCCGCGCCATGCGCGCCAGCGGTGCGATTTCGCCGGGGTGGTTCATGCCGATCTCGATCACGGCGAATTCGGCGTCCACGGGCATCCGCGCCAGAGTGAGCGGCACACCCCAGTGGTTGTTGTAACTGGCCTCGGCGGCGTGAGTTTTACCCTGCCGGGACAGCACATCGCGCAGCATTTCCTTTGTCGAGGTTTTGCCGACCGAGCCGGTGACGGCGACGATGCGCGCCTGCGTGCGGGCGCGGGCGGCCAGCCCCATGGCCTCAAGCCCCGTCAGCACGTCATCGACAATCAAGAGCGGCGCATCCTCGGGCACGCCTTCGGGGATACGACTGACCAAGGCGGCGGCTGCGCCATTTTCCAAGGCTTGGGCGACGAAGTCATGGCCGTCACGGGCGGCCTTGAGGGCCACGAAAAGATCGCCCGGCGCAATCGTGCGGGTGTCGATCGACACGCCAGAGGCCTGCCAATCACGGGTTGCGCGCCCGCCCGTGGCCTTTGCCGCGTCTTGCGAGGTCCAAAGCGTCATGCCAGCCCCCCGTCCAGCGCGGACACGGCGACGCTGGCCTGTTCGCTATCGTCAAAGGGAAAGACATCCTCGCCGACGATCTGCCCGGTCTCATGACCCTTGCCGCAGATCAGCAACGCATCGCCCGGCCCAAGCATATCGACGCCGCGCAGGATCGCCTCGGCGCGGTCGCCCACTTCGGTTGCTTTATCGGCCCCACCCGCCCCAGAAACGCCTTGCATCACGGCGGCGCGGATGGTGCCCGGGTCTTCGCTGCGCGGGTTGTCATCGGTGACGATCACCAGATCGGCGTTTTCCGCCGCCGCGCGGCCCATCAAGGGGCGTTTGGCGGTGTCGCGGTCGCCTCCTGCACCCACGATGGCCACCAGACGCCCCATGACATGCGGGCGCAGCGCGGCCAATGCCGTGGCCACGGCATCCGGGGTATGCGCGTAATCAACGAACACCGCCGCCCCGTTGGAGCGCGTCGCGGCCAGTTGCATGCGGCCCTTGACGGTGCGCATGCGCGGCAGGGTCTCGAAGACCTCCGCCGCATCGGCCCCCGCCGCGATCACCAGACCGGCGGCCAGAAGCACGT
Organism: Roseovarius sp.; assembly: GCA_035268705.1. Taxonomy (GTDB): domain Bacteria; phylum Pseudomonadota; class Alphaproteobacteria; order Rhodobacterales; family Rhodobacteraceae; genus Roseovarius. Next base: position 2,887 of record DATFKJ010000392.1, read on the forward strand.
TCTCGGCCTGAAACCCGCCAATGAGCGGCAGGCGCACCTGTTGCACCCGGCCCTTCCAGTCAAAACGCAACTCTTGGCCCGTCGCCTCGAACCGTTGGGCCTGTAATTGCAAATCGCAGCCGGGTGCGCGGCCCACGGCAATCATGTCTTGGCCTCTTGCGCGGGCAATCTCGGACACGCGGGCCACGGCGGGGTCATCCATGTTGAGAACCGCCACACCATCCTCGGGCAGCACACGGTCGAACAATCCCGCCTTGGCGTTGAAATAGGCCTCAAAACTTTCGTGGTAATCCAGATGATCCTGAGAAAAATTGGTGAACCCGGCGGCCTGAATGCGCACCCCGTCAAGCCGGCCTTGATCCAAGCCATGGCTGGAGGCCTCCATCGCGGCGTGGGTGACGCCCTCGGCCTCCGCCGCCGCCAGAACCCGGTGCAGGGTGATGGGATCGGGCGTGGTATGCGCGAGCGGCGCCTCGAACGCGCCTTCGACGCCGGTGGTGCCAAGGTTGATCGCGTCAAACCCCATCTCGGTCCAGATCTGGCGGCAAAAACTGCTGACGGATGTTTTGCCATTGGTGCCGGTCACCGCCACCATCACCTCGGGCTGCGCGCCGAACCAAAGGGCTGCCGCATAGGCCAAGGTCTGGCGCGGGTCTTCGGCCACGATCAGGGCGGCATCGCTGAGGCTGAGGAATTCGGCGGCGATCTGTGCGCCCTTTGCATCGGTCAGGATGGCCCCCGCGCCCATGCGCAGGGCGTATTGGATGAACTCGCCGCCATGAACGCGGCTTCCGGGCAAAGCGGCGAAAAGATAGCCATCCTTCACCTCGCGGCTGTCCACGGCCAAGCCGGTGATCCGGGCCTGCCGCCCGCCTTGGGCCGTCAGGCCCAGTTCCGCCAGTGATTTCACCTGCCCCACCTTCGCACCCCGCCTGAGTGGCTCAATTCGACGTGAGCGTTATATCAGCCAGTTCGCCGGGTTCAATCTCGGGGCGCAGCCCCAGAAGCGGAGCAACCCGACGGATAATCTCGGCGGCCACAGGCACAGCCGTCCAACCGGCGGTGCGGCGCGGTTCATCGCCGCTGGTTTCCACGGGTTCGTCCAATGTGACCACCAAGACATACTTGGGGTCATGCGCGGGGAAGACGGTAGCGAAGGTGGCGATCACCTTGTCCTCGTAATAGCCACCGCCACGTTCCTTGGGCTTGTCGGCAGTGCCGGTCTTGCCGCCCACCGCATAGCCCGGCACATCGCCAAAGCTGGCGGTGCCTTCGGTGACGACCTTGCGCAGCATGGTCAGGGACTTTTGCGCCGAAGCCCGAGACAGGACACGCGGGCCGGTGGCCGGACCTTCCTGTTTAAGAAGCGTCGGCACCACCCGGTTGCCACCATTGGCCAACGTGGCATAGCCCGCCGCCAGATGCATAGGGCTGGTGGAAAGGCCGTGACCATAGGAAATGGTCATGGTCGAAAGCTCGGACCACTTGGGCGGAAGCAGGGGCTTGCCACCTTCGGCCTCGACGATCTCAAGCGGGGTGGGTTTGAAAAATCCAAGACTTTCAAGGAATTGCTTTTGACGCTCGACGCCGATCATCTGGGCGATGCGGGCCGTGCCGATGTTCGAGGATTTGACGATCACCTTTGTCGTCGAAAGCTCGGACCCGTAGTTGCGGAAATCGCGAATCCGGTGCTTGCCCCAGCGCAGCGGCCCCTTGGTGTCGATCATCGTGTCGGGGTTGATCAGGCCCAGCTCCATCGCCTGCGCCACCGCGAAAATCTTGAAGGTCGAGCCAAGCTCATACACCCCCTGCACCGCGCGGTTGAACAGCGGGCTGTCACCGGGGTTGCCCTCGGTTGGCGGGCGTGGCCGGGCGTTGGGGTCGAAATCGGGCAGCGAGGCGATCGAGATGACCTCGCCCGATTTGACATCCATCAGGATCGCCGCGGCCCCCTTGGCGTTCATCAGGCTCATGCCGCCATGCAGAACACGCTCGGTCGCGGCCTGCACGGACAGATCCAATGACAGTTCCAGCGGCTTGTGACCAAGCGCGGGATCACGCAGGCGGTCGTCATAGAATTTTTCGATCCCCGCAACCCCGATCACCTCGGCGGCATGCACCCCTTCGCGGCCAAAGCTGGCCCCGCCCAAGACATGGGCGGCGAGTTTGCCATTGGGGTAAAGCCGCATCTCGCGCGGGCCGAACAACAGCCCCGGCTCGCCGATGTCATGCACCGCCTGCTTTTGTTCGGGGCTGAGTTTTTTCTTGACCCACAGGAACTTACGCTTGCCGGTGAAATCCTTCAGCAGGCGCTCTTTCTTGAGATCGGGAAAGATTTTGGCCAGTTCGCGTGCCGCGCGCTCGGGTTCGATCATCTGCGGCGGTTGGGCGTAAAGGCTGTGGGTTTCGAAATTCGTCGCCAGTATCCGGCCCTTGCGGTCCACGATATCGGCCCGTTGCGCAAGGATTTGCGCGCCCGCCACCGATGTGCGCGGCTCGGATGGCTCGGAATTGGCCAGAACGCCCATGCGCCCACCGATCACGATGAAGGCACAGGTGAACATCACACCCAGCACCAACAAACGCCCTTCGGCGCGCTTGCGGGCGCGATCGCGCATCTCTTCGTGTCGGATGCGGATATTCTCGCGCTCGATGGCGTCGGGGTTTTCGCCCTTGGCACGGGCATCCAGAATACGGGCCAGCGGGCGCAGCGGCGTGCGGATCATTGCGCGGCCTCCTCATCCATGTTCGAGACATCCACGGGGTTCAGCACCGGCAACTTGTCATCCTCGGGGAAAGCCACCTGATCAATCCGGCCGAATTGATAGGGTTGCAGCGGCAGAAGGCCCAGCTTGTCAAAGTTCAGATCCGCCAGATCGCGCAGGCGATCCGGGCGGTTGAGATAGGCCCATTCGGCGTTGAGCACCCGAAGGCGTTGACGCGCGAGGGAGATTTCGCGCTGAAGCTGCTCGGCCTCGGCCTGTGCCTCTTGGGTTTCGTAGTTTTCGCGATAGGCCCAGAAGGCAAGGCCAATGACCATCATCGCGGAAAGGATGTAAAACAGGCTGCGCATTATCTATCCCCCTTGAGAAGCGGCATTCCCATGGCTTTGCGGTCGGATGTGCCGGGCGCGGCAGTTGTCCGGGTGGCGACGCGCAGTTTGGCACTGCGCGCGCGTGGGTTTTGCGCCAGTTCATCGGCATCCGGGCTGATGGCTTTTTTCGATTTGAGCGTGAATTGCGGATCGGGTTTTTCGATCTGCGGGGCGTGGCGGCTACCGCCCCCACCGCCGCCCGACCGGGCGGTGAGAAAGCGTTTCACCATCCGGTCCTCGATGGAATGGAAGGTCACAACGGCCAGTTGCCCACCGGGTTTGAGCACCCTCTCGGCGGCCTCAAGCCCGGCCAGCAATTCGCCGTATTCATCGTTCACGGCAATGCGGATCGCCTGAAAGCTGCGGGTGGCGGCATGAGCCTGCCCCGGCTTGGTGCGCGGCAGGCATTTTTCAATGATATCAGAAAGTTGCAAGGTGGATTCAATGCGCGCCTCGGTACGCGCACGGCCGATCGCGCGGGCAATCCGGCGGCTTGCGCGCTCCTCGCCATAGAGAAACAGGATATCGGCCAGCTCATCCTCGGGCGTGTCATTGACCAGATCAGCCGCCGATGGGCCTTCTTGGCTCATCCGCATATCCAGCGGGCCGTCTTTCATGAAGGAAAACCCGCGCTCGGCCTGATCCAGCTGCATCGAAGACACGCCCAGATCAAGCACCACGCCGTCCACGCCCTCGGCATGGTCATCCATGTTGGAAAAGGTATCACGCACCAGCGTCAGGCGGTCGCCAAATTCGGCGCCCCACTCCTTGGCCAGTTGCAAGGCCAGCGGGTCACGGTCAATCCCGATGACACGGCTCGCCCCAGCCTCCAGCAAGCCACGGGTATAGCCGCCCGCGCCAAGCGTGCCGTCGATCCAGACACCCGACACAGGCGCGACCGCCTGCAACAACGGGCGCAGCAAAACGGGGATATGCGGGTCAGATGCGGGGGCTTTGGCAGCGGCGGCCATCCGTCACTCCCCTTTCGCCCCATCCAGGAAGACCAATGGGTCGAAATCCTCGGGCAGTTCGTCCAACCACTCTTCGGTCTTGGCCAGCTCTTCGGCCTCATAGGTCTCGGGCTTCCAGACTTGGAAGGTATCGCCGGCGGCGATAAAGAACGCCTCTCCTTCAAGGTCGATCTTCTGCCGCAGCTTGGCGGGCAGCACCAGCCGCCCGGTCTCATCGACATTGGTGGGGTAGCTCTGGCCGTGGAACAGCCGTTGCAGCATTTTGCGCTCCATGGAGCCACGCGGCAAGGCGTCGATCTTTTTGTCGACCTCTTCGATGGCTTCCATGGTGTAGCATTCAAGGTAATTGCGGCGGTGATCGCCGTAGACGATCACAAGCTCGGGCGCGTCGCCCGGGGTCCAGTTGGGATCGGAGGATTCGAGCACACGGCGAAAAGAGGCCGGGATTGATACCCTGCCCTTCGTGTCCACCTTGTGGTGGCTCTCGCCTCTGAACCTGCGAACCACTGTCCCGTCCGCCCTTTTTGTTGGTGCCGGTGGGAATTCACCGGGCTTTAAACGAAACGGCGGATTGAGCTGCTGCCACTGCCCAATCCGCCGCCCTCGTCCCGCCTAGCGGGTAGTCCAGCTGCGCGCGCCACCTGGGGGGATGTCTGCTCGCCCGCGCGCCGGATCTCTTTTTTCGATGAAAGCGGGTGCCTGTATGAAACCTGACTTTGGGGATTTTGTTTCGGGGTCTTTTTAGCGCCCCTTTGTTCCCGTCCTCATCGTGTTAATAGGGATGCCATGGGAATTCATGGAAATCAATAACTTTCTGCAGGAAAATGGCACAACACCTTGTTCTCGACCCCACTCAGAATCAAGATAATGTGCCATTTTTCATCATTTAAGCGCATCACCTAGCGTAAAAATCAAAAACCAACACAATATATGGTGCATTAAAGGCAGCCCAAAAATTTCCCACGGTTTCCCAGATTTTTTTGAAAAATGCCTCGTGAACTTTGAAAACCTACAGGAATTACCCGTGTGAATCACGCTAAACCCCAGCGATTCAAGCGTTGATTCGTCCCT
>DATFKJ010000393.1:0-3981 GCA_035268705.1 Roseovarius sp.
GCCATCATCAGTCACCCTGATGCGGGCAAAACCACTCTGACGGAAAAGTTCCTGCTCTACGGCGGTGCCATCCAGATGGCGGGCCAAGTGCGCGCCAAGGGTGAGGCACGGCGCACCCGGTCGGACTACATGCAGATGGAAAAGGACCGGGGCATTTCGGTTTCGGCCTCGGCGATGTCCTTTGATTTCAATGACTTCCGCTTCAATCTGGTTGATACCCCCGGCCACTCGGATTTCTCGGAAGATACCTATCGCACCCTTACCGCCGTCGATGCCGCCGTCATGGTGATCGACGGGGCGAAAGGCGTTGAGTCGCAAACCCGCAAACTGTTCGAGGTTTGCCGGTTGCGCGATCTGCCGATCCTGACCTTCTGTAACAAAATGGACCGCGAAAGCCGCGACACCTTTGAAATCATTGACGAAATTCAGGAAAACCTTGCGATTGACGTAACACCCGCCAGCTGGCCCATCGGCGTAGGGCGCGAGTTTCTGGGCTGTTACGACATGCTCAACGACCGGCTGGAACTGATGGACCGCGCCGACCGCAACAAGGTGGCCGAATCCATCAAGATCGAAGGGCTGGACGACCCCAAGCTCGACGAAAATATCCCCGCCCACCTGCTGGAGCAGTTGCGCGAAGAGGTCGAGATGGCCCGCGAACTGCTGCCAAAGCTCAACCCGCAATCGGTGCTCGAAGGGCATATGACTCCCATCTGGTTCGGCTCGGCCATCAACTCCTTCGGGGTGAAGGAACTGATGGACGGGATCGGCACCTACGGCCCCGAACCGCAACCCCAAAACGCCTCACCTCGGCAAATCTCGCCCGAGGAAAAGAAGGTTTCGGGCTTTGTCTTCAAGGTGCAGGCCAATATGGACCCCAAGCACCGTGACCGGGTGGCGTTCGTCCGTATGGCCAGCGGCCATTTCAAACGCGGCATGAAACTCACCCATGTGCGCACCAAGAAACCGATGGCGGTGTCAAACCCGGTGCTGTTCCTCGCCTCCGACCGGGAACTCGCCGAGGAAGCCTGGGCCGGTGACATCATCGGCATTCCCAACCACGGCCAATTGCGCATCGGCGACACCCTGACCGAGGGCGAAGCCCTGCGCGTCAGCGGCATCCCCTCCTTCGCGCCGGAGCTTTTGCAATCGGCCCGCGCGGGCGACCCGATGAAGGCCAAGCACCTTGAAAAGGCCCTCATGCAATTCGCCGAGGAAGGCGCGGCAAAGGTCTTCAAACCCGCCTTCGGCTCGGGCTTTATCGTGGGCGTCGTCGGCGCGCTGCAATTCGAGGTCCTGGGCAGCCGGATCGAGATGGAATACGGCCTGCCGGTGCGGTTCGAAGCCTCGCAATTCACCTCGGCCCGCTGGGTCACGGGCGACAAGGCGGCAGTCGATAAATTCATCGAGGCCAACAAACAACACATCAGCCACGACCATGATGGCGACGTTGTCTACCTCACCCGTCTGCAATGGGATATCGACCGGGTGGAACGGGATTACCCCGAGATTACCCTGTCGGCGACCAAGGAAATGATGGTGTAGCACCTCCATCTGAATTGTTTCTCGCCTCGGTTTACCCCGGGGCGGGTTAAAATTCGGTTACCCAAGCCAAAGATGGACGCAGGCCGCAAACCCGGCTATAGGGCGGGAACCATCCTCAGGAGGCCTCTAGACATGGCACAAGATGACCAGCCACAGATTTACCTGATCACGCCCCCCGAGGTCGAATTGTCACGCTTTCCCAATATGTTGGCGCAGGTTCTTGATGCACATGAGGTGGCCTGTGTCCGGCTCGCCCTCGCCACCCGCGACGAGGATGCCATTTGCCGTGCCGCCGATGCCTGCCGCGAGGTCACCCATGCCCGCGACATCGCGCTGGTGATCGAAAGCCATATCCTCTTGGTGGATCGTCTGGGCCTTGATGGCGTACACCTGACCGATGGCGCGCGCTCGGTTCGCAAGGCGCGCAAGGAACTGGGCAATGACGCCATCGTCGGCGCCTTCTGTGGCTCCTCGCAGCATGATGGCATGAATGCTGGTGAGGCAGGCGCCGATTACATCAGTTTCGGTCCGGTGGGGGCCTCGACCTTGATGGGCGGAGAGCAGGCCCCGGCGGACCTTTTTGAATGGTGGAGCCAAATGATCGAACTGCCAGTCGTGGCCGAGGGCGCGCTCGATGAGGGACTGATCCGGAGTCTCACCCCAATAACCGACTTCTTCGGTCTGGGCGATGAGATTTGGCAGACCGAAGACCCTGCCGTGCGATTGGGTGAGTTGATCGGCGCCATGCAGGGCTAAGGCGCGTTTCGCACAACTAACTTGTACAAAATTACCCTGCGATCTGCCGCTCTGGCGGCATGCCGGCGCGCACCACCTCCTCCACATGCGCGGCCAATGCCTTGCGATTGGCAAAGCTATCCACCTTAACAGGTTGATGATAAACGACTTTCACTGATCCATGCCGTCGGACAGCCAGCGTTCTGACAAGGTGGGAGCCGAAATCCATATCACCCCACCAACCATAGAACCGCGCATCCTCACCCTGCGGCGCGGTGTAGATCACAGTGACCGGTTGGATATATAACTCGTGTTGCAAATCTGGTGTGAAAAACGCCTGAAAAAGTGTGGATTTAAAGGGTAAAACACGCAATCCATCAGTCGAGGTCCCTTCCGGGAAAAACAGCAGTTTATGCCCGGCAAGCAAACGCTCCTCGAACAGCGACTGCTGCACTTTGGCCTGCTTTGGATCCCGCGCAATGAAGACCGTTCCGGTTATTTTCGCCAAGAGCCCGATACCCGGCCATCCGGCCACTTCTGATTTCGACACGAAATAGATACGTTTTCGAGCATTGAGGGAAAAAATATCCAGCCATGACGCATGGTTAGCAACCACCGCACCGGGCTGCGTCATCCGTTCGCCCTGCGTTTCATGGTGCATCCCCAAAATGGCAAAGGCCCCTCGGCATACCAATTGAGTGATCCATGGCGTCCAAGGCCGATGGACACCATAAAGAGGTCTTTCTATGAGCCTTATCAATGCCATAGCGACCACGCCTAACGTGACCAAAAAAGCCAGTGTGACACCACGCAAAGCCACTCTGAGCCAACCCGCAACGGTGATCGGCCGCGGCGTAGGCTCTTCATCTGGAGACCACGTGAATGTCACTTCGTAACATCCCGTGCATAAATGTTTTTCTGTTTTTCACTCATGCTTGCCGTATCCATCACAAGGCAGACATCGGTGGTGTTGAAAGCATGGTCCACGAAGGCCCCTTCGCCCACATATCCGCCAAGACGAAGATAGGCCTTGATCAAAGGGGGCACCTGTTTCATCGCTGAGGGCCTGTTCAAATTTTCCTTTGGAATCAGGTTCATATCCTGAAAGGCCGCCCCATGCGCCTGCACACGCAATGCCTTGGGCGCAAGATGGTTGTGATGCAGCATCGACAGTGGCTGCGCCAGCTCGCTGGCATCCGTGCCATGAAAACTGGCCACGCCAAACAGAATGTCTATGTCATGCTCCGCGACATAGCGTGCCAAACCCTGCCAAAGGTGAAACATCGCCGCACCGCCGCGATAGTCCGAATCCAAACAAGAGCGACCCAGTTCCATCAACCGCCGTCCCGAAGACCTGAGCACCGTCAAATCATACTCGTCTTCAGAATAGAACTGCCCCGCACGCGCCGCCTGATCATCGCGCAATAAGCGGTAAACCCCTACCACTGAACTATTTTTCGTATCATCCAGTAACAACAGATGATCAAAGAACGGATCGAACCTATCCCGCTCCAAGCCCGACTCGTGATCAACCAACGGGCCATCACCGCCGAGTTCCTGCACAAAGACACGATAGCGCAACGCCTGCGCCGCGCGCAGATCTGCCTGTGTCTTTGCCAGCTTTACCCGAAACCTCGGCTCAGCATCCATGATTTGCCCTCGACCCCTTGTCTGTCAGGCGTTTTATGCAGGCAAAGGCCG
>DATFKJ010000394.1:0-3140 GCA_035268705.1 Roseovarius sp.
AGGCCTTGACGCGAGGCCGCTCTCTGCACTGCCGCAAGGCTGCTTTGAGCCCAAAGTGACGGATGCTGCGAAACGCATGAATGTCCGGTTCTGACGCGAGTGGAGTGAGTTGCTTTCCTCAAGAGCGTTGCGAACGCTGACCTTAGGCTTTCTTTACCAATTGTGAATAGAACCTGTTCCACACGTATTCGGAGGTTCCATGCAACACAGTTTCAGCGACTTCCTCAGACATGGCGGGAACGGCAATTATGTTCTCGCACGGCGCGATGGTCTCATAGTTGGTCGCCGCGCCGGGCTATCGCTCAAATCGACTTTCCCAAACTATTCCGCTTTACGGGCCGATTTCAGCGAAAGCCTCGACCGAGAGATTTCCGAAAACACCCGAATGCTGCTGAACTCGCTGACGCCGCCTGACACAGTGCCGACTGTTTCGGCATCCGATTTGCGCGATGTGTCCGATGCAAGGGCGGAAGCGATCAACGCATGGGACGCGCGGCTCGAGAGCATATTTAGCGAATATCAAAATAACCCGCAACGGCTTCGACCGCTTCGAACGGCCATGGAAGAACGCCTTTTGCGGGCCTTCGCTGGTCTGATCAACCAGCTTCGGCAGGAAGACCTCGGGATTGACCAATATATTTGGCGCTCAGAAGACGACGCCAAGGTGCGAGATAGCCATGCAGGATATGACGATCAAGTTTTCCGTTGGGATGATCCCCCAGTGGGCGGGCATCCAGGTGAAGCACATAACTGTCGGTGCTATGCGGAACCCATTGCAACAGCCCCTCAAGGCAACGTAGTTCTAGCCGACTTCGACGGCAGCGTTCCTCCACAAGACCTTTCAGTCCACGAAGCAGGCGGGGGCCACACCATTGCACTGCATGTGGGGAAAAGCGAAACCTTCCTAATCGGTTCAGTCAGCACGCCGCGTGGGAGAATGCTTTTCGTAAGCCAGTATCGCTGGCGACACGGGACATTCCCCTCACTTGAGGCGGCTCAGAAGCTGACGAACTCCAATCTTGCGAGAAACGTAGACTTTGTGAACGAAGTCGCCAGCGGGAGATTGCGTAGAGCATTCATAACAAGTGATTTTGAATCAATAACAGGCTTTGAGGCATACCGAACCACTCGGCGCGCGTCATCTCCGATACAACTCCGGCAGACATTTGGTGTGGGTACTGTTATTGAGCACGCTCCGGACATGCCGGATGGATTTATCATTATCACATCCTATCCAAGGATTGACTGACATGACGCCGCCGAAATCATTCTACGACTTCACCTTGCAATTTCATCAAGACCTAGATGTCGTTCATCCTGGTTGGGCCGATACCCCAGACGGGCGCAACCAAATCTATGAAGACTTTCGACAAAGCTATGGCGATCAAGCCGTGCGGGAATTAGTCACGTACTGCGAAAAACTCTTAGCGGATAGCGAGACTGATCTAGGCTCACTATGGTTCAAAGAGTCGAAGGCCGACTGGGTTGTTCCAGATAAGGGCGTTCGTTTCCTCTTTAAGGACTTTTTGAGCTGGGCAGCTTCGCTATCTTAGGCCGATTCCGAACGAAGGAACGCTCATTGCAGCCATTGGCGCATTCGCAGCGAAAGCACACTTTGTCCGCACTGCCGACCTTGAGGATCGCATCGATCTTGCGGGTGCAGTGAATGACCGGTTCGGTAAAGCTGCATTGCGGCGTAACATAGTCCGATGAATGGCATGTGTGGATGGCTCCTGCATTGCAAGAGATTTCTGTAATCGCGATGGTCTGTCAGTACAGTCGTGTGTCCGGCCTGTTTGTGTGGCTATTGCCACTGGCCCTGATGAGTTCCGCAAGCAAGGTTCCTATCGGCTCAACGACCTCTGGGGGCCGCGACATTCGTCGGAGTGTCCTTGCTTTTGGTTGACTTCGTTTCGCATCATCACATCAAGCGTCTTGCATCTCTTGGCAGGTTGATCCGATCAGGCGACCGGCTGCCGGTATTCCTCTCGTTTTGTCAGTAGCGCCCAGATGATCCGGGCGGATCTGTTTGCCATGGCAACGGTCGCGAGCCGGAATGGCTTCTCGGCCAGTATCTTGGCAGTCCAAGTATCGGCTTTCTCTGGCTTGTTCTTTGCCATCAGCGCCCGTGATGTCATTCCGACGATCAACAGCTTTCTGATATACCGGTCACCCTTCTTGGTGATCCGTCCAAGACGTTCCTTTCCACCACTCGACTTATTCAGGGGTGTCAGCCCCAGCCACGCCGCCAGATCCCGTCCGGTCCTGAACTGTTTTGCATCTCCGATGGTTGCAACGATGGCAGACGCCGTGATCGGGCCAATCCCGGGCATACGCATCAGCCGCCGGGCATCGGCGTCCAGCCATGCATGTTGCTCGATCAGTTTGGTCAGCCCATCGATACGCGCATTGAGGCTATTCAGCTGATGGCACATCACTCCGAGAATGCCGTCTGCGATCTCAGGCATTTCCAGCTGGTCGTCGGTCCCATGCTCTCGGGCAAACTTCGACACGGCCTCGACGCCCGTCGGCAGAATGTGCCCGAACTCCCTCAGGATACTGCGGATCATGTTCACAACCTGGGTGCGCTGGCGCACGACAAGATCCCGGACACGATGGATGGCAAGAACAGCTTGCTGATCTTCTGATTTGATCTCGACAAATCGCATGGTGGGGCGACGCACGGCCTCACAGATCGCTTCAGCATCTGCCGCATCTGTCTTGCCGCGCTTCACATAGGGTTTGACGTAGGCGGCAGGCATGAGCCGAACATCATGGCCCAACTTTCGGAGCTCGCGGCCCCAATGATGTGCAGAACCACAGGCTTCCATGCCGACCACACATCTCGGCAAGGTCTCGAAGAATGCCAGAAGCTTCGCCCGCTTGATCTTCTTATTGATGATCTTGCGTCCGGTGGCGGAAACGCAGTGTACTTGGAAAACGTCCTTGGCCAAATCCAGGCCCACGGTCTTTACTGTCATTGGGTGGCTCCTTTCCCTGCAGTCGATGACAACTGTACTTTGGGACGTTTGATGCCGGTGGAGCAGGAGCCATCCACCTCATCCGGTCTGGGCCGGTCGCGTCCTGAAAAGCGACCATGACCCGCAACTTTGCAAATGTCGCTCTCTGCGCATAGCTGC
>DATFKJ010000395.1:0-3222 GCA_035268705.1 Roseovarius sp.
TCCCAAGCCCCGTGACCATTGCAAATGTAGATCGCCACATGCCCCTCGGTCTGCGCCACACGACACAGGTCCGCCGTCAGGCCCGGCATCATCTCGACAAGCTCGCCTTCATAGATATTGGGGGCGCTGCGGTGCATGGCGCGCAACACCTCTTCGGGCATGACCGAGGGGCCCGGGATGGCAAGGTAGGGGCGGCCGGTGGTGTGGCTCATGGGGTCTCTCCAAACATGCGAGGTTTCACACTACCCGCCCTCTGCGCGCCGTCAATCAACGATGACCGCCTTGCCTTGTGCGCGCCCGCCGCCTAAACGGGGCAGGCCCGCGACGCGGGCCACAAGTATTGAGCGCAGGCCACCACATGCCCATTTTCAAACGAATCTCCGATTGGGAGCGCGACTTGCGCGCCTCTTACAACACGGATCTTTCAACACCGGAAAACCGACGCCGTGCGCATATCTACAACCTGTGGTTCGATCACGCGATCCTGCGCAAATTCTGGACCAACTTCTTTCCCGTTGCACCGGGGGTTTACCGCTCGAACCAGCCGACGCATGAACGCTTCGTCAAGCTCAAGAAGATTGGGATCAAATCGGTTCTCAACCTGCGCGGCGCCACGAGGGCCGCGCACTATCTGGTCGAGCAAGAAAGCTGCGAAAACCTTGGGCTGACGCTTGTCAATGTCTCGCTCATGGCACGCAACGCCGCTCCGGCCGGCAATATCCTCGACGTGATCGAGGCGTTTCGCTCCATCGAAAAACCATTTGTCATGCACTGCAAATCCGGGGCCGACCGCGCGGGCTTTGCCTCGGCCATCTATCTTCTGGTCATCGAAGGCCGCGCGGTGTCCGAAGCGCGCAAAATGCTCAGTGCCAAATATATCCACTTCCGCTGGACCAAGACCGGTGTTCTGGATTTCATTCTTGATCGCTATGATGCACGCCAGAAAGAAACCGGAATAAGTTTCGAAGACTGGATCAAAACCGAATATGACCACCTGCAAATGCAGGCCGATTATGAGGCCAAGCACAAACCGCTGATCTGAAGGTCAGTAACGCTTGGCCAAACGCGCCGGGTCCGCGCCCAAGAGGTAGCGAACTAGAAACGAAAGGTTCCGCGCTCCACGCCGTAACCACCCGTCGCGCTTGTATTTTTCCGCACTTGTCGTCACCGCTTTCGGCAGCACACGCAACCGCCGCCCCAAATGGCGCGACAGGGCCACATCCTCCATCAGCGGCACATCGGAATACCCCCCGGCGGCATCATAGTCACGCCGGGACATCAACATGCCCTGATCTCCGTAGGGCAGGTGAAACACCCGGGATCGCAGGTTGGCCCACCCCGCGACCACACGCGGCGCAAGACCGGACGCATCGAATTTCAGGCGGAAAGCAGCGGGCCGGCCATCCTGCATCTGAGCAGCCACAACCGCAGGCCAACCGGAGGGCAAAACACTGTCTGCATGTAGCACCAATAGCCACTCGCCCTGCGTGGCCTCGACCCCGCGTCGCAACTGTCCGCCGCGTGACGGCGGACCTTTGACCACGACCGCCCCCGCCGTCTCGGCGATTTCAAGGGTGTTGTCTTTCGATCCTCCGTCGGAAAACACCACCTCACGGATCATCCCGGCCTCAAGCCCCTCGCCAAGCGCACTCAGGCACAGCGGCAGGGCGTCCGCAGCATTCAACGTCGGAATCACAATCGACAATTTCGCACGCATAATCGCCCCCTGTTGCGAGCCACGCCAAGACCTATATTACAGGCAAACAGGCGATTGGAGGGGCAATGACGCGCAAGATCCTCGAAATATCCGGCTCGGAAGCCGAAGACTTCCTTCAGGGGTTGGTCACAAATGACCTCAAGCATCTTGAGGATGGATTGGTTTATGCCGCCATTCTCACCCCGCAAGGCAAGTATTTGGCCGATTTTTTTCTTTTACGTCATGGGGATAGCATCCTGCTTGATGTCGATGAAACATTGGCCCAGGGGCTGTTGCAACGCCTTAATATGTACAAGCTGCGCGCCGATGTGCAGATCACTGAAAGCAGTCTGAAGGTTCAACGCGGCACTGGCCCCGCGCCTGAAGGTGCCCTGCCCGATCCGCGCCACCCGGATATGGGCTGGCGGAAATATGGTGACGAAGACGGCGATGACGGCACCGATTGGGATGCGATCCGCGTGGCCCATTGCATCCCCGAAACCGGTGTGGAACTCAGCCCCGACACGTTCATTCTGGAGGCCGGTTTCGACCGGCTGAATGGCGTTGATTTCAAAAAGGGGTGCTATGTCGGCCAAGAAGTCACCGCGCGCATGAAGCACAAAACCGAGCTGCGAAAGGGTTTTGCCACGGTTTCCGTCACCGGCGAGGCGCCCATCGGCACCGCGATCACCCTCGATGGCAAGCCCGCGGGCACGCTCTTCACCCAATCCGGCGGGCGCGGGATAGCCTACCTGCGATTTGACCGCGCCAAACCCGGCATGATTGCCGGTGAAGCCCGCGTCGATCCAATATGACCCCAAAAAGGAAAAGCCCCTTCGCAAATCACCCGGTTTGCGATATCCTTCCTTAAACTTCGGTTAACCACGGCAAGATGGCACCCGCCGAAGAAAGGCAGAGCAGGTAGATCACATGGCGCGGTACAGCGTATGGATGCTTGAGGCATCCAATATCACCGTGAGCGGAGGTCAGTCGCTGAGTGGGTTCACGCAGGGCGATGGCTCACATCTTGTGGGGGAGACAATCCGCCTTGATACCAACGACTGGCTGGAAACGGCCATTCGTGACGGCGGCCAAGACAGTGATTTCGACGATAACGATAATAATCAGCGTCTCGACGGCTCCCAGACAATCGGCGGAACGACCTATGGCAACAGCACACGGGTCGAGGCCGAGTATCGCCTCACCCTGCGCGACCCCGGCACCGGCGAAACATGGGATGTTCTGGGCTTCAACATCGACAACTCCAACCCGCAATACGGCACGGTTGAGGGGCTGTCCTTCGTCGGTCCAACCGGCGGGTTTCCACCGGTAGGCCGAGACCTTGACGTCATCGCCGCCTATGAGGGGCCAGGCAGTTCCGGACAATCCTCCATCGGCGCGGGCGATCTTGCCTCGCCGCCCTGTTTTACCCCCGGAACCCGCATCCTGACACCGCAGGGTTATCGCCCGGTCGAAGATTTGAAAGTCGGAGACCTTGTCGAAACCCGCGACGCGGGGGCTCAACC
>DATFKJ010000396.1:0-2114 GCA_035268705.1 Roseovarius sp.
GCGCTTGCGGCTGGTCAATACGGCCACGGCGCGCATCTTCGATCTGCGCTTTCGCGGGCTTAACGCTTGGGCGGTGGCCCATGACGCCATGCCGCTTGAGGTGCCCCAGCGGGTCGAGCGACTGGCCCTCGGCCCCGCGCAACGCACCGACCTGATCGTCGACATTACGGCAAAGGCGGGGGAGGAGGCGGTCCTTGCCTCGGTGGAACGCGAGGGGACATTCGCGCTGGCCACCTTCCCCGTCACCGGCCGCGCGCAGGCCACACGCCCCGCCCCCATCGCCCTGCCCCCCAATATCATGCCCATGATTGACCTGACCGAGGCGCGGTCCATGCCCTTGGTGATGGACGGCGGCGCGATGCGCGGCCTGCCCGAGGGCGCGACCTTCGAGGGGCAGAAAATGGATATGCGCGCGCTGGCCGAGGAAGGGCAATTCTGGGCCTTCAACGGGCAAGTGGGGATGGATGACGCGCCGCTTCTGGAGGCCTTCGAGGGCGAAACCATTCGCATTCCCATCACCAACAACACCGCTTTTCCACACGCCATGCATCTGCATGGCATGCACTTCCGCGAAGTGCTTGGCGAAGGCTTCGGCCCATGGCGCGACACGCTCCTCGTGGGACCCAATGAGACCCGCGAGGTGGTGTTCAACGCCCATAACCCCGGCGACTGGATGTTCCATTGCCACATGCCCAGTCACCAGATGTCGGGCATGATGAACTGGATCAGGGTGAGTTAGAGCGTTTCCAGTTTACCTTGAAGCAAAGTGCATCACCAATGTCCCGAGAAGGCCGTAGGCCTGGCAGGGTATTGGTGATTCAACAATAACTGGAAACGCTTTAAAGCATATGGTCCGCAATCGGGGGCCAGCCCCCGGACCCCCGGGGTATTTGTGCCAAGAAAAAGCCAAATGCTTTAGCCCACGTCGGTGCGCCCTCGCCGGTCCATCCGCAGCGCAGCGTAGAGGACGTGTGTGCGCCAGCGGCCGTTGATTTGCAGGTAGCTTTGGGCGACGCCCTCGTATTTGAAGCCGCACTTTTCCAAGAGCCCACGCGAGGCGGTGTTTTCCGGAAGGCAGGCGGCTTCGAGCCGCGACAGATCCAGCCGCCCGAAGGCGTGATGCACCACGGCTTGCAAAGCCTCGCGCATATATCCCTGCCGCGCGAAGGGTTCGCCGACCCAATAGCCCAAGGTGCCAGCCTGCGCCGGGCCACGGCGGATATTGTCCAGCGTGACCGCGCCCAAAAGCCTCTCGTCCTCGCGCCGGATCAGGAAGAGCGGCAGGGCCGACCCATTGGTGATCGACCGTTGCGCCCAGTAGACCCGGTTGGAAAACCCCTTGCGCGTCAGGTGGTCCGAGGCCCAGACCGGCTCCCACGGGATAAGGAAATCGGCGCTTTGCTCGCGCATCGCGGACCAGTCGCGAAAATCGGTCAAAAGCGGTTGCCTGAGGGTCAACCGCTCGGTCTCGATCCGGACTTTCCGGCGCGGGATGAACATTACGCCGCGCGCCTGTCCTGTAGCGCCTGAAGGCTGGGCGCGGCCTCGACCGGGCCGTAAAGCGCCATGGCGGCGGGCGCGGTGGTGGCGGTGGTCTCGGCCAATTGGCGCACCTCTGAGAGCGTCACCGCGTCGATCCGCTCCACCACTTCCGACGGGTCCGGCACCCGGCCCCAGATCTGCATCATCCGCGCCATACGTTCGGCCCGGTTCGAGGGGCTTTCCAGCCCCATCAGAAGCCCGGCCTTCATCTGGGCGCGGGCGCGCTCCACCTCTTCTTGGCTGAGGTCATCGGCGGCGCGCTTCATCTCGTCGATGGTGATCTGCGCCAGATGCGCCATCTCATCCGCCGATGTACCGGCATAGATCGTCATCATGCCGGTATCGGCATAGGCCCCGGCCTGCGCAAAGATCGTATAGCACAGCCCACGCCTTTCGCGGATTTCCTGAAACAGGCGCGAGGACATGGAGCCGCCAAGCGCCGAGGCATATATCTGTGCCGCGTAAATCTGCGGATGGCCGTAATCGGGGCTTTCGAAGCCAAGTGTGAAATGCGCCTGTTCCAGTGTTTTCACATGCCGTGCCTCGCCGCCCTTGAACCGCGCCGTGGCCGG
>DATFKJ010000397.1:0-6865 GCA_035268705.1 Roseovarius sp.
AACCCGACCGACGCAGGATCAATCGGCCTTGGGGAAAGCTCATACGTCTTACGCCGCAGGAATGCCATGAGCGATTTCGTATCACCCTTGTATCGATTCAGTTCATCGCGGCCAATCGGCTCCCCCACCACAGCACCGACCGAGGTATCGACGCGCTTGCCGAACTCCTTGATCAAAAGGCCCATCCGAAGGGTGACATGCATATGGCTGGCAATCTGGAACAAGCGGCTGGTGTGGCCATCAAAGAAAACCGGCACCACGGTGGCGTTCGACTTGGCGATCATCCGCGCCGTAAACCCGCGCCAACCGGGGTCCATCGGTTCTGCAAAGGGTTTCGCGGCCGTGCTGACCGTGCCACCGGGGAAAATCCCGATCGCCCCACCTTGGCCCAAATAATCCAATGAGGCCTTGCGCGTTTGCAGGTTCAGCTGAACCGCCTCTCGCGTTTCATCGAAACTCACAGGCAGAACGATCCGCCGCAGGTCTTCAGCCTTGCAAAACACGTCATTCGCGAGGATCCGAAAATCCCCGCGCGTCTGACTCAGGATATGGCCCATCATCAAACCATCGAGAATGCCGTAAGGATGATTGGCAATCAGGATCAGTGGGCCGTCGCGCGGGATGTGCGACAGGCTCCCGCCCACCACATCCAGAGACAGGCCATAGCGCTCGACCATGACCTCCCAGAAGTCACGCCCTTCGGCCACGTCACGCTCATACCCCTTGGCGCGTTTGATAAGCCGGATACGCCCGGTCAAGTTTTCCATCGTGCGGATCATTGCCCGCCCGCCCTTGGTCTGGGCCGAGTATGAATAACTGATGTCGCGCGCGACTTGGCGTTCCTGACGCATGGTCAACTTCCCGTTCGATTCGCCTGTGTCATAGGGGTATGCGACGGTTGTGACCAGTTAGGGTTACGGTTTCATGACGTTACTGCGCCGCCTTTGCCACAGGCGCCCCACCCGCCTGGATCACCGACAAAAGCTCCTCACGTCGTTTCGCGGCCTTGGCCTCATTGACTTGTTTCACCGGGCCGAAGCCGCGGATTTGCAGGGGCAATTCGGCCAAGGCAACGATCGCCTCGCGCGTACTGGCATCCAGTTTCGGCAATACTTCGGCCATGTCCTGCTCAAACTGCTTGATTAACGCACGCTCCATCTTGCGCTCAACGGTATAGCCAAAGGGGTCAAGGGGCGTCCCGCGCAGGCGTTTCATTTTCGCCAGCACTCGCATGGGCCGTTCCATCCACGCGCCGAATTCTTTTTTCACCGGCCGACCATCGGCCCCCGTCTTGGCCAAAAGCGGCGGCGCAAGGTGGAATGTCATCTTGAAGTCGCCGCTAAAAGTACCTTTCGCCTTATCGCGGCTCGACAACAAGAGGCGCGCCACCTCGTATTCGTCCTTATACGCCAACAGCTTGTGATAGCCCTTCGCCACCGCCTCGCGCAGTTCGCCATCGTCGATACCATCAACAAGTTTACGATAGCGTTTCGCCAATCCCTTACCCTGATAGGCCACCAGATGATCGGCCCGAAAGGCGATCTTCTCCTCAAGGCTCTTGGGCTTCTCAATGACGCTAGGCACCAGCAGTTTCTCGGCCTCGTCCGGCGCATGGGCGGCCCAACGGCCGATCTCGAAGGCGCGCAGATTGCGTTGCACGGCGGCCCCGTTCAACTCGATGGCCTGTTTGATCGCCTCATAGCTGACGGGGATCAGCCCACGCTGCCACGCGGCGCCAAAAATCATCATGTTCGAGAAGATGGAGTCGCCCATCGTGATCCGCGCCAGTTCGGAGGCATCGACCAATTGCAGGCCATCCCGCAACCGCGCCTCCAAGGCAAGGCTCAGACGGTCAGCCGGCAGGTGAAACTCCGGATCGCGGGTGAAATCGCCGGTGACGATCTCGTGGCTGTTCACCACGCCCCCGGTGCGGCCCTGCTTCATCAACCCGATGGTCTTGGCCCCGGCGCTGACCACCAGATCACCGCCGATCAGCGTGTCACATTCGCCCGTCGCCACCCGGATCGCGTTGATATCATCAGGGGCGTTTGCAAGGCGGCAATGGATATGCACCGCACCGCCCTTTTGGGCCAGCCCCGCCATTTCCATCATCCCCGCGCCCATTCCGTCAATCTGCGCGGCTTGCGCCAGCACGGCACCGATGGTCACAACACCCGTTCCACCAACGCCGGTGATCACCACATTATGGGTGTCGTTGATCTCGGGCAGCTTGGGTTCCGGCATTTCCGGCAACTCAAGCGAAGCGGTTTCCTCCTTGCGCAATTCCGCCCCCTCAAGGGTCACGAAACTGGGGCAGAACCCCTTCAGGCAACTGAAATCCTTGTTGCAGGCCGATTGGTCAATCTCACGCTTGCGGCCCAGTTCGGTTTCCACCGGGCTGATCGCCACGCAGTTCGATTGCACCCCGCAATCGCCGCAGCCCTCGCAAACATCGGTATTGATGAACACCCGCTTATCGGGGTCCGGGAAGGTACCACGCTTGCGGCGGCGGCGCTTCTCGGCGGCGCAGGTCTGGATGTAAACGATGGCCGAAACCCCCTCGATCTCGGCAAAGCGCGTCTGCACCTCCATCAAATCGGCCCGCTCGTGGGTTTCCACGCCCTTGGGGAAGGCGTTCAGGTCAACATCCTCCTTCTCGTCATAAACGACCGAGACATGCTTGACCCCCATTGCGCGCAGTTCCGCAACAATCTGCGGTGCCGTGAGCCCGCCATCGTTCGGCTGCCCACCGGTCATCGCCACGGCATCGTTGTAAAGGATCTTGTAGGTGATGTTTGTGCCTGCCGCCAAAGCGGCGCGAATGGCCTGCACGCCCGAGTGGTTATAAGTGCCGTCCCCAAGGTTCTGGAACACATGGCGACGCTTGGAAAACGGCGCCTCACCGATCCAATTGGCCCCCTCGCCGCCCATATGGGTGAATCCGGTGGTCTCGCGATCCATCCACTGAACCATGTAGTGACAGCCGATCCCGGCATAGGCGCGTGAGCCCTCGGGCAGCTTGGTGGAACTGTTGTGCGGACAGCCGGCACAGAAATACGGCAAGCGCGCCGCGATCTCCTCGGCATTGTCCCCGGCGCGCGCCTCGGCCAAGCTGGAAAGCCCGGCCTTCACCGCATCCGTGCCGCGCCCCTCTTCGATCAATATCTCGCCCAGCTTCTCGGCAATCCAGATGGGGTCAAGCGCACCGCGTGTCGGGAAGAGTTCCGGCCCATGCATGGAGCCCGCACCACCCCCCTTGTGCCAGCCGTAAACCCGCCGACCCCGGCGGTCGTCGAAAATGGCTTCCTTGATCTGCACTTCGATCAGCTTGCGCTTTTCTTCCACCACAACGATCAGGTCCAATCCCTCGGCCCAATCATGAAACCCCTTCATGTCCAGCGGGAAAACCTGCCCCACCTTGTAGGTGGTAATGCCAAGACGCTCGGCCTCATCGGCATCAATCCCCAGAAGCGTCAGCGCATGTTCCAGATCAAGCCAGTTCTTGCCCGCCGCGACAAAACCGATCTTCGCGCCCGGTTTGCCCCAGACCCGCTTATCCATCTTGTTGGCATGGGAAAAGGCCTCGGCGGCAAACCGTTTATGGTCGATCACCCGCGCCTCTTGCGCGTGCGGCGTATCTCCAAGACGGATGTTCAATCCGCCCTCGGGCATCTCGAATTGGGGCGTGACAATCTGCATCCGGTCGATGCGGCCATCCACCACGGCGGTGGCCTCAACCGTATCCTTCATGGTTTTCAGCCCCACCCAGAGCCCCGAAAACCGGCTCAGGGCATAGCCATAAATGCCGTAGTCAATGATCTCCTGCACACCTGCCGGGCTGACCACGGGCATATAGGCATCCACCATCGCCCATTCGCTTTGATGCAGCACGGTCGAGGATTCGCCGGTGTGGTCATCGCCCATGGCCATCAGGACACCACCGTGTGTCGAGGTGCCCGCCATATTGGCATGGCGCATCACATCGCCCGAGCGGTCCACGCCCGGCCCCTTCCCGTACCAAAGGCCGAAGACCCCATCGTATTTGCCTTCGCCGCGCAACTCGGCCTGCTGAGAGCCCCAAAGGGCCGTCGCGGCCAGATCCTCGTTCAAACCTTCCTCGAAAGTGACATTCGCCTCGGCCAATTGCTTGGCGGCCCGGTTCATCTGCATATCCACCGCCCCAAGCGGCGAACCACGATAGCCCGTGACATAGCCCGCAGTGTCCAGCCCCGCCGCGCGGTCACGCGCGGCTTGCGTCAGCATCAACCGAACAAGCGCCTGCGTGCCATTCAAAAGCACCGGCGATTTATCCAGATCGAAGCGGTCGTTCAGCGTCACGGTCTGCTTGGTCATTTCTGGCCTCCCTTCGGCGTGTCACACTTTGTTTAAATATAGGGCAATATTAGGTCATATATTGTGACCTACCAAGCACATTTTCCACATTTGCCACTAGCAAACCTGTGAATTGGAACCACTTATCTGGTATTGCCGCCTCAAGCGGAATTTTGAGTCGAAAGTTACTATTATGGATTGGGACAAGCTTAGAATATTTCACGCGGTGGCCGATGCCGGAAGCCTCACACACGCCGGGGATCAACTGCACTTGTCGCAATCGGCCGTGTCACGTCAGGTTCGGAGCTTGGAAGAATCACTCAACGCGACCCTTTTTCACCGTCACGCACGGGGGCTGATTCTCACTGAACAGGGCGAGCTTTTGTTTGATGCCACCCGCGCCATGCTCAAGCGCCTCGATGCCGCAACCGCCCGCATCCGTGACAGCGAGGAAGAGGTATTCGGCGAATTGCGTGTCACCACGACAATCGGTTTCGGAACCCTCTGGCTCGCCCCGCGCCTGCCGCAACTCTACGAGAAATACCCCGACCTCAAGATCGACCTGATGCTTGAGGAAAAGGTTCTCGACCTGCCAATGCGCGAGGCTGATGTCGCCATCCGGATGAAGGAACCCAGCCAAGCCGATTTGATCCGCAAACGGCTGATGAGCGTGCATATGTGCCTCTTTGCCTCTCGCGAATATCTGGAAAAGCACGGCACCCCCACAACAGCCGGGGACCTGCACGAACATCGCCTGATCTGCCAAAACCCCAATTCGGCACAGGTTGGCGCCGGGGCGACTCTGGTCAATGAATTGATGACCTACGATGTGCCCTCCCTTTTGACGGTGAACAATTACTTCGGTGTCTTGCAAGGCGTATTGCACAACTTGGGAATCGGGGTTCTTCCCGACTACCTCACGCGCGATTTCCCGGATTTGGTGCGCGTTCTGCCCGAAGTTCACTCAAGCGAAGTCCCTGTTTTCCTCGCTTATCCCGAGGAATTGCGGCAATCAAAGCGTATCGCCGCTTTCCGTGATTTCGTTCAACAGGAAATTTTCGCATACCGGAAAAAGATGAAAGAACAGGCAGTTAGCTAAGGCATTCATCACCTCCCGTCCAAGCCATGCACCAACCGCATAACGGCCATGCTGCACTTGCGGCATCTTGGCCCTTGATCGACTCTCTCAAACTGCCTAATTCCCAGCCATGACGATGACTTCAGGTTATCATCATACCTCCCTGTTGGACTATGGCCGAGCTTAGTGCTCGGCCTTTTTTTGGCCAAACCTCCGCCTGCGTTTTCAAATTGCCCGCATCTTGGGCAGATCGGTCATTTCCCGCGCATCAAATCACCGGCAATGCCGCACCCGCCAAGGGTGACAGCGCCTTTGGCGCGGCATCGGTGATCACGATATCCTCTTCATGCACCATGATCTTGCCGGGCCTCAACTCCACCCCCGGCTCCAGCGTGATCACCATCCCCGGCTCCAATACCGCGCGATCCTTTGAGGTCAGGGATAGCCCCTCGGTCAGTTGCATGCCCAACCCATGCCCCAAACGTCCGGCCCCCTCACCGCCGCCCACGATATCGGCCATGGCGCGCCAGACGTCACAGGCCCGCGCCCCGGGGCGCGCCGCCTCCAATCCCGCCTGCGTCGCCTCGATCAACCGGGCTTGGGCGGCGCGCTGCGCATCACTGGCCTCGCCAATGGCAAAATTGCGGTCGTAGTCACAGAAATACCCATCCCAAACCGCCCCGGTATCCAGCATCAGAACATCGCCGCGCTCCAAGGGCGCATCGCTTGCCGGTGAGATCACATCCGCATAGCCCTCTGGCCCGGCCCCACCGGCCAGATAGGGTACCCAATCGGCGCCCTCTTCCAACAATAGCCGCTGAAAATCCCGAAAGACGCGCGACAGGGCCACCCCGGGTGCTGCGATCTCGCCCACCCGGCCATAGGCCCGACCGGCAATCGCGCAGGCCTGCGCGATCTTGGCAATCTCGGCCTGAGACTTCACCGCCCGAAGACCCGCGACGATCCCGCGATCATCGGCAAACGCCAGCCCACTTTGCGCCTTCACCGCCTCCAGATCATTCAAAGGCATCCGCAGGGCCATGCCCTGATGGCTGGGAAGCCCCACCGGGCCACCCACCTCGCCCAAGGCCTCGGTCAGAAGGCTGACACCGTCATCCTCGGGGTCCGGCGCAGGCCATGTGCGAATATCGCTGATCCATGTCTCGCCCATCAAGGCCGCCCCGATCGACGGGATCACCGCAACCGGCTCACCCGTGACCGGCACGATCAGGTACCACGCACGGCACGGGCTTTCCCAAAACCGCGTCAGATAGCCGGTGAAATACCGCACATCCGGCTCGGTGGTCAGCAACAACGCGCCAAGCCCGGCTTCGTCCATCCGCGCCTGCGCGCGGGCGACACGCGCGCGGAACTCCTCCGCCGCAAACCCGCGTGTCACGCATCCGCCTCTTCGCTCAGGATGCACAAAACCCGCGCATCCTCGGGCAAATCCAT
>DATFKJ010000398.1:0-2942 GCA_035268705.1 Roseovarius sp.
GGTGGCCAGCGTGTCATCTCGCCCGTGATGGTGGCGCAGCAGATCAAACGCCTTGCGAATACAGGTCAGCATGCCAAGGCTGAGAACATCCACCTTGAGAATGCCAAGCGCGTCGATGTCATCCTTGTCCCAGCAGATGACAGTGCGCCCCTCCATGCTGGCGTTTTCGATGGGCACCAGTTCGTCCAGCCGTCCCTCGGTCATGATGAACCCGCCGACATGCTGTGACAGGTGACGCGGAAAGCCTTCGATCTCGTGCACCAAGTCCAAGGTCTGCCGCAGGCGCGCATCATCCGGATCAAGCCCGATTTCGCGCATCCGCTGGCGGTCCAGTTGCCCGGCGGCATAAAACCCCCAAAGCTGCGAGGACAGCGCCGAGATGGTGTCGCCGCCAAGCCCCATGGCGCGGCCCACCTCGCGGATGGCGCGTTTGCCGCGATAATGAATCACCGTGGCGCACAGCCCGGCGCGATGCCGCCCATAGCGTTCGTAAATCCACTGGATCACCTCTTCGCGGCGTTCATGTTCGAAATCCACGTCGATATCGGGCGGCTCGTCGCGGGCCTCGGAGACGAAGCGTTCAAACACCATGGTGCCGATCTCGGGGCTGACCGAGGTGACCCCGAGGCAATAGCAGACCACCGAGTTGGCTGCCGACCCGCGCCCTTGGCACAAAATCCCACGCGACCGCGCAAAGGCGACGACATCGTGAACGGTCAGAAAATACGGCTCGTATCCCAGTTTGGCGATCAGGGTCAGCTCATGTTCAAGCTGCTTGCGCACCTTGTCGGGCGCGCCCTGCGGATAGCGCCAGTGCAGCCCGTCCAGCGCCAAGCGGCGCAAGCGCCCGGCCGGTGTTTCGCCTTGCGCCACCTCGCTTGGGTATTCATAGCGCAACGCGTCCAGCGAAAAGGTCAGCCTGTCGGCCAAGGCCCCGGCGCGGTGCACGGCGCTGTCGTGACCGGCGAACAGGCGTAGCATCTCGGCCTTGCTGCGCAGGCGGCATTCGGCATTGGCCAAGGCTGCGCGGCCCAGATCATCCACACGCCGCCCGGTGCGAATCGCGGTCAGCACATCGGCCATTTTGCGGCGTTGGCCGTGATGCATCCGGGGGCAGGCGGCGGCGAGCGTGGGCAGGCCAAGACTGTGGGCCAGATCGGCCAGATGGTCAAAGCGCGCGCTATCCTGCCCATCATAGCGCGGGGCCATCAGCAGGTGCATTTGCCTGCCAAGCTGGCGCGTCAGCCGAGTGGCCTGCGCCATCCATTCTGTGGCGTCTGGCCCCGCTGGCGGATGCAGTAGGAGGTGCAACCCGGCGGCGCCTGCCAGCACGTCATCCAGCGTCAGGTGGCAGTGCCCTTTTTTCGCTCGCCTTTGACCAAGGGTCAGAAGGCGGCACAGGCGGGCCCAGCCACTGCGATCTTGGGGCAGGGCCGTCAACATCAGCCCGTCGGTCAGGCATAGCCGCGCGGCGGGGATCAGGCGGGGGGTGTTGGCCCAATCCGGTGTGGAGTGGCAAGGCGCAGGGGGGCCGATGGGGCCATCGCGCGCCTCGGTCTTGCGGCGTTCGGCGACTTGCCGGGCAATCTCGCGCGTGGCGGACTGCGCGCGCACGATGCCTGCAACCGAATTGTCATCGGCAATGGCAATCGCGGGCAGGCCCAAGGCGGCGGCGCGATGCACGTATTCCTCGGGGTGCGACGCCCCGGTCAGAAAGGTGAAATTCGAGGTGATGGACAGTTCGGCAAACATGACAATGAAACATTATATTCACGTTTTGTTCTATTGCGAGTCACATTTGAATTTTAAAGCGTATCCAGTTTATGTAGAAGCACACCCTGCCTCGCAAAAGTAGTTCCAGCATTCCTGAGGTGTGTAGAGATCACAGATTTCGCCGAGGGCTTCGAACAGTCCAGTGAATGACCGCGCTCCAATACGCCTCAGGTGGGCTTTGAGTTTTGAGAACGCCATTTCTATGGGGTTCAGGTCCGGGCTGTAGGGCGGCAAAAACAGGAACCAGCAGCCGTGAGCGCGCAGGAGCGCCTCGGCTTCTTTGTTGCGATGGGTGGCCAGGTTGTCGAGGACGACGGCGGTACCGGGTTCGATCTCGGGTATCAGCACGTCACGGATGTAAGCGACAAAGGCTGGGCCGTCCATTGCTCCCTTGATGACCCAGGGTGCGACCAGATCGGATGGACCCAAGCCAGCAATCAGGGTCTGGGTGCCCCATGATCCAAAAGGGGCGGATGCTGTCAGTCTTGTGCCGCGCAGGGAGCGACCGCGTATCCGCGTCAGATTGGTTTTGACCGATGTTTCGTCAATGAACACAACGCGTTCAGGCATTGCGCTGATCGCAGGGACACGATGTGCAAACCAATCAGCTCGCGCGCGCTTTACCCTTGCGCGCTTGCGTTCATCCGCAATGAGGCTCTTTTTTTATACGTATAACCCAACCGTTTGAGAGCTTGATCTATGCCGGAGACAGACGCGGTCACGTCATGCGCATCCGCCAGAGCCCCCTGAAGTTCCTTAAGCGTGATGTCTGGGTCTTGATGGATCAACTCGACCAGAAAGTCATGGTAGGGGGCGAGCCTTCCATAACCAGTGTTGCGCGGGTTATCCGCTGGCATCAGGCCCCGCCCCTGCTTGAGCTTTTGAGAAAGGCGCGACGCCGATGCCGCGGAAATCATCAATCGACGACCGATCTCTCGACCTGTCAGACCTCGGCCAAAGAGCACCTCAAAACGGGCTCGAATATCGGCGGAAAGCGGGTTGGGCATGATATGATCCTCCTGAACAGGATGAATCAGAAAAACAGCCCGCTGTGAATCCCCTTTGATTCAATGAAAAATGGAACCGCTTTAGGACATGGGGAAGATGACAGAACATACCATCGGCGTGGATATTTCCAAAGCTCATTTGGATGTATTCCGACTTGAGGA
>DATFKJ010000399.1:0-5036 GCA_035268705.1 Roseovarius sp.
TTGGCGAACAATTCGCGCGTTTCGGTGTCGATCCAATGCGCCATGTTGGTGGTCTCACTGGTGGTGATGGCGATCTTTCCATCGGGGGACACGGCCATGCCTTCGGGTTCGATCCCCACGTCGATCTGGGCAATTACCTCATGGGTGACGGTATCGACCACGGTGGTGATCGCGTCATCCTCGTTGGCGATATAGAGATGCCGGTCGTTGGGGTGCAGCACGAATTGTTCAGGGTCCTCGCCCGAGGGCAGATCGTGCAAAATCTCGCCGGTCTCAGGGTCCATCACCTGCACCGAGTCACTGTCCGAGGCACAGATGTAAAGCACCGAATAATCCTTGGAAAAGGTGATGCCGCGCGGGCGTTCGCCCACCTCGATGGTGCGCACCACTTCCAGTGTTTCGATGTCGATCACCGACAGGGTGTCATCCTTTTCGTTGCTGACCCAGATTTCATCGGCCAGCGCCGGGGGGGCGCAAAGCGTGGCGGCAAGGGCAATGGGTGCAAGTGCGTGTTTCATCTTGGTTACTCCTGAAAAGCGGTGCATTCGGTTTCACCTTGGTCGATGCCAAGCGTGTCCAATTCGGTGCGTTGGTGCAGAAACCCCTCAAGCGGGGCCTTGGCCACCACGGCGCGCTCTGTCACAAGCGGGATGGGCTGGCGCAACTGGCCGTTCCAGTTGCGGAAGCTCATTTTGCGGCCTTTGAAACCGGCCAGTTCAAAGTCTTCCGACAGGATATAGGCGCGCAGGGTGGAGGGATCGGCGCTTTGGGTGCGGGTGACGGCCTCGCCCAGAGTGCGCAGGGCGGCCCAAGCCGCGTAATCTTCGGATCGCATATCGCGGCCTGCCAAATCCTCGAACCGGCCTTGCATTTGCGCCGCACCCCATTGTTCGACCACCCAAGACCACGCCACGGGCTTGAGGCCTTCGGAGCCTGCCACGGGGCGCGCTTGCCATGTGTTGAAAGGTATGTAGCGCCCGAAATCGCCCAATTCGTCGGCTACCAGAAGCATGTCGTAGTCACCGAAGTCTTGTGTGAACAGCGGCACCTCTTGGCTGGCGTTGCGGCGCATGTCGGCGTCGAACACCCATGTTTTTTCCGCCTTGAGGGCCAGCCCGAACTTGGTGATCGACCGGCGCATCGCCTCGGCAAACGCCGTGTCACCCGGATGGTCGCCGGAAATCAGGGTCAGGTCGGTCCAGCGGCGTTTGACCAGAAATTGCATTAGCGCATCGGCGCGCATGGTGGTCGAGGGCAGAGTATGCAACAGGTTGGCGCGGCAGGTCTCATCGCGCAGGGCGGCATCGGGGGCGGTGGCATTGAAAAGCACCGCGCCCCGCGCCTCGGGCAGGTCGGCCAGTTCCAGTTGCGCCTGCGCGGGGGCGTCGAGAATCAGGAAGGGCGACTCGGCCAGCGCCGCGCGCGCGGCGGCCAGCCAATCGCCGCCTTCGGGCACGCGGGTCACTGTCAGGCTGTAGTTATGGCCCAGAAACTTGCCAGTGGTCTGGTTGTCGGCAAGGCCCAGTTGCGCCCCGGCCTCGCCCAGATCATTCGGCAAGGGGTCGAGATTCGACAGAACCGGCGGGCGCGGCACCTCCAGCTTGAGATAGGTGACAGGTAGCTCAACCTCGGCCCATGCGGGCAAGGCCAAACTCATAGCGGCCAGCGTCAGCAGCTTTCGTAACATGCAGATCTCCTCCCGTTCACGTCAGTTAAGCGTGGGCGGGCGATGCGGTGTATTAGACCAAGGTCGGGGGCGCAGTGGGCCTCTGTGCAAGGCACCTTCAACCAAGGTCGCATATCGGGGCGCGGATGCGCTGCGCTACAACCGAACCCGAACGCATGACGGAGGAGGAACCCCATGCCCTTGAAGAACTGGAGCACCGCAAGCGCAATGATATTGATCGGTGGCATGGCCTTGGCCCATGGCGACGCGGCCCCGCAACCGGTGGACGCCAGCGCGCTGCCCGACGTGGGCGAGGAATGGCTGATCGAGAACCCCTATCGTGCCGACAAGGTGGGCGAGGAGGTTTGGGCCAAGGCCATCGAGATTGGCGATTCGGGGTACAACCAGAACTGTGCGCGCTGTCATGGTTTGGGGGCGGTGTCGGGCGGCTTGGCCCCCGACGTGCGGTATCTTGAGGCCGAGGAATACGGCGATGAATGGTATGTCGAGCGGTTCCGCCATGGGTACACCCAGAATGGTACAACGAAGATGCCCGCTTTTGGTGAGCTTCTGGGGCAAAAGGCCGCTTGGGCGATCCGGACCTATATCGAAACCCGCCCCGACGATGGCGCGTTGGAGGATCATTCCGACCGCCTGAAAGAGATTCGTGATGAGTTGGAGGCCATGGGCGATGGCGGCGATGTGGAGCCCCTGCGCGCCGAACTGGATGGAATCGCGCAAGAGATCGAGACCGCCTCGGGTGCGCCGGTGGCCGATAGCGTGGCGATGCGGGCGGCAATCCTGTTGCAAGGCGATGCGCCGCGAGTGACCCAAGCCGCCGAGCAACTGACGATCGGCTTGTCTGCGGCGCAATAACGCGGCAGGCTGGGGCATATGACACTGCGCGCGATCCTACTCTCCCTGATCATGGCGGTGGCCTTTGCCGGCCCCGCGCTGGCCCGTTGCGCCGATTATGTGCCCCAACCCAAACCCCAGAACGCCAGCCGCGATATCGTGGGGGCCGACCTCGATACCATTGTCGAGCGGGGGTATATCGAATTTTCCGCCTACGAGGATTTTGCGCCGTGGTCCTATGAGGAGGGCGGCGAGATCAAGGGTGTGGATATCGACATCGCCCGTGTGATCGCCGGGGAACTGGGCGTCGAGCCGCGGTTCCGGTTGGTGGCGGCGGGCGAGAACCTTCAGGCCGATTTGCGCAACTGGGTCTGGAAAGGCCCCATCGTGGGCGGGCGCGTGGCGAATGTCATGCTGCATATCCCCTACGACAGCGAGTTTGCCTGCCGGGTGGAGCAGGTGGTCTTTACCGGGCGATACCACGAGGAAGAGGTGGCGATTGCCTATCGCCGCGAGGTTTATCCCGATGATCCGCCGGTGCCGGCATATTTCCGGTTCGATACCGTGGCGGTGGAGAACGATTCGATTGCTGATTTCTACCTTTCGGCGCTGGCGGGCGGGCAGTTGCGGGCCAACATCCGCCGTTTTCCCACCACGCAAGACGCGATGCAGGCCTTGGCCAATGGCGAGGTCAAGGCCGCCATGGGCCCGCGCGCCCAGCTTGAGTTTGGCCTGACCGGCGAACTGGATGTGCATACCCCGCCGCTTCCGGGCTTTGCCGTCGGCAAATGGGTCAGCGGCGTCGCGGTCCATATGGCCTATCGTGCGCTGGGCTATGCCGTGGACGACGCGATCTATTCGGCCATGCAGGATGGTCGCATGGATGAGATATTCACCCGCTATGGTCTGACCCATGTGGTGCCGAAATACCGGTGACGACACCAAGGTACTATAGGCAACCGCCGGGCAAGGGCGTAGCGTAGCATCAAAAGATTGGAGACAAGACAATGAAACTGTCCGATTCTCGCGTCATCGCCGCCCCACGCGACGAGGTCTGGGCCGCGCTGCTTTCGGCGGATGTTCTCAAGGAATGTGTGCCGGGTTGCCAGGAAATGGCCGGCAGCCCCGAGGAAGGCTTCGAGGCCGTCGTCGTGCAGAAGGTCGGCCCGGTCAAAGCCACCTTCAAAGGTCAGGTGACCCTGTCCGAGATGGTCGAGCCCGAGCGCCTTCACCTGTCCGGTGAAGGCAAGGGCGGGGCTGCGGGCTTTGCCAAGGGCGGGGCTGATGTTAGCCTCGAAGAGGTGCCGGAGGGCACCAAGCTGAGTTACGATGTCGAGGCCAAGGTGGGCGGCAAGCTGGCCCAATTGGGCAGCCGCATCATTGATGGCTTTGCCAAGAAAATGGCCGACCAGTTTTTCGAGCGGTTCCAGCAAGCTGTCGAAGGCCCGGGCGAAGAAGATGCCGCCGAGGGCGAGGCCGAAACAGCCGAGGCCGAGGGCGAGGGGAAAAAGAAAGGCTGGCTGAAGCGCGCCTTCAGCAGCTGATTGGATCAAAAGGGAGGAGAATCCATGAAGGTAACAATGACGGTCAACGGGCAGACCCGGACCGGTGAGGCAGAGGGCCGGACGCTTCTGTCCACCTTTCTGCGCGATACACTGGACCTGACCGGCACGCATGTCGGTTGCGACACCAGCCAATGCGGTGCCTGCGTGGTGCATGTGGATGGCAAGGACGTGAAATCCTGCACCATGTTCGCGGCTGAATGCGACGGGGCCGATGTGGCCACCATCGAAGGCCAGTGCGCCCCCGATGGCACGCTGAACAAGATCCAGCAGGCGTTTCAGGACTATCACGGCCTTCAGTGCGGATTTTGCACGCCGGGCATGGTGATGACCGCCGCCGCCCTGCTGCGCGACAACCCGACCCCGACCGAGGCCGAGGTGCGCGAATATCTGGAAGGCAATATCTGCCGCTGCACCGGGTATCACAACATCGTTCGCGCGATCCTGGCCGCCAGTGGCCAAGAGGTGCCTGCGGTGGCCGCCGAGTAACGCTCATCACGCGCCCCTTGCGGGGGCGGGTTTCGCGCATGGGGCTATGGTGCCCCAAGGGCGCGATCATGGATTTTGAGGAGGAAAGACATGCCCAAAGATGGAGGCATCGGCGCCAGCAGCAAGCGGCGCGAAGACGTCCGGTTCCTGACCGGGGCCGGCAATTACACCGACGACATCAACGTCAATGGCCAGACCTATGCATGGTTCGTCCGTTCGGACGTGGCCCATGGCACGATCAACAGCATCGACACATCCGCGGCGCAGGCGATGGACGGTGTTCTGAAGGTCTTTACATCGGCCGATTTCGAAAGCGCGGGCGGCATTCCCTGCGGCTGGCAGATCACCGACCGGCATGGCGAGCCCATGCAGGAGCCCAAGCACCCCATTCTGGCCGAAGGCAAGGTGCGCCACGTGGGCGACCCGATCGCCTGTGTCGTGGCCGAAACGCTGGAACAGGCCCG
>DATFKJ010000400.1:0-5700 GCA_035268705.1 Roseovarius sp.
CTGAACCCCACGAAAACCAGACGCCGCGCATCATAAAGCCCGACCTCCATCGCACGGGCCAGTTGCCGCACGTTCGAGCGCGATTGCGCATCCAGACGCGCGGAACCGGCCTCGAACCGGAAAGTGGTGGTCAACCGCCGCAGGGGGGCAAGGGTCTTGACCATGCGTTGCAACTCCCCAAGCCCAACTTCTGCCCCGGCGCGGGCGATGGCATTGGCAAAGCGGTCGCCTTGGGCGTTGATCTCGATCTCCTCGGGGGTTTGGTCAACGAATCCCGCGCGCCGGATCACCAATTGCGCCGAAGGGTCCCGCATGTAGGACAGGAATTCGCGCACCAGCTTGGGGAATCGGCGGGCGGGCATATACAGGAACAGCGGCGCGGTCAGCGGATAATCCTCGGTCTTCACCGCACGCCGCGTGGCCCGCAGGGCAAAGCCGCAATCCCCCTTCAGCGCCAGTTCCCATGTGTTGCCGGTTTCCGAATGGCTGGTCACGCCAATCGCAAACGGGTCATCGGTGACCGCGTGGATCAGGCTGGGGGTATCCTCGTGCCGGGTGGCACTCTGGACAAGCGGCTTGCGCAGCGGACCAAGCAGGCGATTGACAGTCGCCTGCCCCAGCCCCGAGCGCGCATCGCGCAGATGCACGGCAATCGGCGCGTTAGGGCCGCCCAGATCGCGCCAGTTGTCGATTCCCCCGGCCAGCACACGGGCAAGATCGGGCACCGTGATTGCCTGCACCGGGTTGCTGGGCGCCACCACCGGAACCAATGCGTCAAGCGCCAGAACCCGGCTGCGGCCCCGGGCATCAAGGTCCCCCAAGCCGGCCTCACGGGCGCGGCGCACTTCGCTTTGGCGGGCCTCGCGGAGAGACATCACCATGTCCGCCTCGTTTGCCAGCAGGTCGGCGAACCCCTCGTCGGTGTTGGTCAGGCGAAAGGTGAATTCCCCGATCAGGCGGCCGGATTTGCCATCGCTCAGGGCAAAGGTGACGCCTCGGTCATCATCCGAGACACGCTCCAGCCCATAGTCGTTGCGGATGGCGAAGGCCTCGATCAGCGCGGGCATGAGAACCCGGCCAATCACCGGCGCCCCGGACAGGGTGACCCGTGCGACGTAATTCTCAAGGTTCGGGCATCCCGGTCCGTCGCACAGGACGCCCGAGCCATCCACCGTCAATTCGCCATAGACCGTGTCAACGCGATAGAATTCGCCATCAAAGCCAAGAAGGTTGCCGGAAATCTCGACATCGCCATCCCGCGAGGTCAGCGTCACATCCTGTGCAATTGCGGCGGTCGCCATGCAAAAAAGAAAAAGTGCGGCGCGAAACGCCGCACGTACCAATGACATCTGGGTGCCCCCGAATACTGCGGATCAGTTGCGGGCGATCTTCAGGTCATTGAACATGTTTTTCAACACCAGATAATCACCAATAGCGTCGCATTCGGGCATTGCGAGCGTAAGGTCACTGGCGACAGGGGCCTGCGTGCCGGAAATATGCAGGCTTTGCGCCTCGATATCGCGGCCACAGTTGGCGCGTGTCACCGCCGCTTCGAGCCTCAGGTCGATTTCGCCCGGCTTTTGCGCGGTGAGCGTCGGGAAAGTATAGACCTCGGCCATGCGCGCGCTGTTCATGTCCGAGAGGCCAAGCCGTGTGATGAAGCCGCCCTCGCCGCGCGCAGCGATGCCCATGTCACGTTTGGCGTCGGCCCAGACATGGCCGTCTTCCCCATAGGTTGCGCCATATTCAAGGGCGTGTACCTGAAGACCAGACTGGCCCTGCCATTGCACGATATAGCGGTCGTAATACTCTACCGACGAGACTTCGGCGTTGGCCACGGCGCCTTCGCCATTGCCAAAGGCCACGATGAAAACGGCGTTCTTGGCCAGCGCCGGAACACGCATTTGGCTCATGCCTTCATCGTCGGTCGCCGCCGTGAACATCAGGCCGTTGTGATGCAGGGTGAAGCGCTCGTTCACCATGCAGGGCGCTTCAAGATCAAGGGTCACCATGGCGGCGGCACCGGGTGTCGCGGTCAGGTTGAACTCACAGGAAAATTCCGGGGCGGGTTCTTCCTTGGGAAGCTCTCCAACGGGTGTTTCAGCTCCGGTCGCGGGATCAAAGGCCGCGCGGGTGATTGCGATCTCGGGAAGGGTCTTTGGTTGAGGCGCGGCCTTTGGCGGGGTCACCCCATTCGCCGCTGTCAGTTGGATATCGGAAAGTTCGACGGTGTCGCTGCCAGAGGTTTCAACCGCGCTGACCTCGTCTTGCAACAGGCTGGTTTCCACCGGTTCGGGTGCAGCGGTGGCATTATTGTCTTGCTGTGCATTGGTCTGCATCAGAAACCCGATGCCGAGGGCGCAAAAAAGGGTGCCACCAGCGGTGATAAAACGCCGTACCTTGGACATAACATTCCTCCACACCTGGAATAGGTCAGCAGGAAAATTACCCCCGGAAAAAGGCCGCCATGTGGCAGCCCTGCGGAGTCTTTAGGGCTTGAAAAGCAGGTTCAGAAGGCCGCGTAACGCCAATCCGCGTTAGGCAAGCCGCCCGTGGCAGTGCTTGAATTTCTTGCCCGATCCGCAGGGGCAGGGCTCGTTCCGGCCGGGGTTGCCCCATGTCGAAGGATCGTTTTCATCAAAGGCTTGCGCGGTCGCTTCGCCGTCCGGTTCGGCCACCTTGCTGCCCGGGTGACGGGCCTTGGCGGCATCCTCCATCTGGGCGCGCTGTTCTTCGATCTGCGACAGCATGGCCTGCTGCTCTTCGTCGGTCATTGGCCGGATTTGTGACAGGCGTTGGGTCACGTCCTGCCGCAGGCTATCCAGCATCGATTCGAACAGTTGGAAGGCTTCGTTCTTGTATTCGTTCAGCGGATCGCGCTGCGCATACCCCCGGAAACCCACGACGCTGCGCAGGTGCTCCAGCGTGAGAAGATGCTCGCGCCACTTCTGGTCGATGGTCTGCAACAGGATCTGCTTTTCGATGGCGCGCATGTTGTCCGGCCCGAAGGCGGCGGCCTTTTGCGCCATCATGTCATCGGCGGCGTTTTCAAGGCGGTCGGCGATTTCATCGTCATCCACGCCTTCTTCATCGGCCCACTCCTGAACCGGCAGGTCCATGCTCAGCTGTTCCACGAGCGCGGCATGAAGCCCCTCGGTATCCCACTGGTCGGCATAGGTCTTGGGCGGCATGTATTGTTCGATCAGATCGTCGATCACCTCGCCGCGCATGTCCTGCACGATTTCCGAAAGGTCTTCGGCCTTCATGATGTCCAGGCGCTGGTTGAAGATCACCTTGCGCTGCTCGTTCATCACGTCGTCGAACTTCAGAAGCTGCTTGCGGATGTCGAAGTTGCGCCCCTCCACCTTGGCCTGCGCACGCTCCAGCGATTTGTTGACCCAAGGGTGAATGATCGCTTCGCCTTCCTTCATGCCCAGCGTCGACAGCACTTTTTCAAGCCGTTCCGACCCGAAGATGCGCATCAGGTCATCGTCCAGCGACAGGAAAAAGGCCGACCGCCCCGGGTCGCCCTGACGGCCCGACCGGCCGCGCAACTGGTTGTCGATGCGGCGGCTTTCGTGGCGTTCGGTGGCCAGAACGAACAGGCCCCCGGCCTCGATAACAGCCTGTTCATCAGCGGCGTGTTCGGCTTCGATCTTTTCGCGGATCGCCTCGGGGTCGCCCTCGGGGTTGGCCTCAAGCGCCTGCATGATCTTGAAATCGACGTTCCCGCCCAGTTTGATGTCGGTGCCGCGCCCGGCCATGTTGGTGGCGATGGTCACCGCGCCCAGCTTCCCGGCATCGGCGACGATCTGCGCCTCCTGCTCGTGCTGGCGGGCGTTCAGCACGTTGTGCGTGATTTTGGCCTGCGTCAAAAGCTGGCTCAGAACTTCGGATTTTTCGATCGAGGTGGTGCCGACAAGGATCGGCTGACCCTTTTCATGCGCCTTGCGGATCGAGTCGACGATGGCGTCGAATTTTTCCTGAGCGGTGCGATACACGGCGTCGTCTTCGTCAAGCCGGGCGATGGGCTTGTTGGTGGGCACTTCGACCACGCCAAGGCCGTAAATCTCGGCGAATTCCTCGGCCTCGGTCGAGGCGGTGCCGGTCATCCCAGAAAGCTTGTCGTACAGGCGGAAATAGTTCTGGAAGGTCACCTGCGCCAGCGTGACGTTCTCGGGCTTGATCTCACAGCCTTCTTTAGCCTCGATCGCTTGGTGCAGGCCTTCCGACAGGCGCCGCCCGGCCATCATCCGGCCGGTGAATTCGTCGATCAGCATCACCTCGCCGTCGCGGACGATGTAATCGCGGTCCTTCAGGAACATCTTGTGCGCCCGAAGCCCTTGGTTGACGTGGTGTACGATGGTGGTGCTTTCCGGATCGTAAAGCGATTGCCCCTCGTCCAGCAGACCCTTGGAATGCAAAAGCTCTTCAAGGAATTCGTTGCCCTCGTCGGTGAAGGTCACGCTCTTGGACTTTTCTTCTATGCTGTAATGCTCATCGGTCAGTTCGGGAATCAGCGCGTCGATGGCGACATAAAGATCGCTGCGGTCCTGCGCCGGGCCGGAAATGATCAACGGGGTCCGCGCCTCGTCGATCAGGATGCTGTCCACCTCGTCGACGATGGCAAAATGGTGTCCGCGCTGGCTCATTTCCTCAAGCGAGGATTTCATGTTGTCGCGCAGGTAATCGAAGCCCAGCTCGTTGTTGGTCGCATAGGTGATGTCGGCGGCATAAGCCTGTTGCTTTTCATCGTCGGGCTGCTGTGGATAAACCACCCCGGTGGTCATGCCCAAAGCACCGTAGACCTTGCTCATCCAATCGGCGTCGCGGCGGGCAAGGTAATCGTTGACCGTCACGATATGCACGCCCTTGCCGGTCAATGCGTTAAGATAGGCGGGGAAGGTGGCGACAAGGGTTTTGCCCTCGCCGGTCTTCATCTCGGAAATATTGCCTTGGTGCAGGAAGATACCGCCCATCAACTGCACATCGAAGGCCCGCAGGCCCAAGGCGCGGCGCGCGCCCTCGCGGCAGTTGGCAAAGGCTTCGGGCAGGATGGCATCAATGCTTTCGCCGTTCTCGACACGCGCCTTGAACTCGGCGGTTTTCTCGATCAGCCCCTCGTCGCTCAGGGCCTCGTATTCGGGTTCCAATGCATTGATCTTGGCGACCAGAGGGCGTGTCGCCTTGATCTTGCGGTCATTCGCGGTGCCGAAGATCTTCTTGGCGACGGTTCCAATACCCAACATGTGCTATCCGTTCCGGTCTTTTGCTTATGCGTGAAAGGCAATTGCTTGCCCCGTCTGTCCTGCCACCCTAGAACGGGCGGGGAATGGCGGCTTTGCCTTGGCTTCAAGGCGATGTAAGGGGCCGCCGAATGAGTGTCAACGTCACGCAAAGCCGCGTGGCGGTCAGCCTCGAACGCAAGGAAAGGTCTTTCATGCTTATCCGCACTTCGTTTTTCTCCGCAATGGCACTGGCCGCGGGCCTTCTGACAGCCGCACCCGCCGCCGCGCAGGACGCCCCTGACCCCGAAGCCGTGGTTGCCACCGTGAACGGCACCGATATCACGCTGGGCCATATGATCGCCCTGCGCTCGGGTCTGCCGCAGCAATACGCACAATTGCCCCCCGAGGTGCTGTTCAACGGCATTCTGGAACAATTGGTGCAGCAAACCCTGCTGATGCAGGACTTCGAAGG
>DATFKJ010000401.1:0-3571 GCA_035268705.1 Roseovarius sp.
AAATACCGACGTTATACCAACGCCGGTTTTTGGCCCATCTCGGCCACCGGCTTGTGGCACGGGCAGGTGGTCAGATGGTCATTCACCATGCCCGCCGCCTGCATGAAGGCATAGGTGATCGTCGGCCCGCAGAACTTGAACCCTTTTTTCTTCAAATCCTTTGAAATTGCTCGGGAAATTTCTGTTTGGGCCGGAACCTGCGACAGCGCGCTCCGATTGGTCTGAAGGGGGGTGTGATCGACGTAGGACCAAAGGTAATGGGCAAAGCCCTCCTTGGCCTCGATCTCTTGCCAGACCCGGGCGTTGGTCAGGGTCGCCTCGACCTTCCCACGGTGCCTGACAATCCCCGGATTTTGCAGCAGGCGCTCAACCTCATCCGCGCCCCATGTGGCGACCACATTGGGATCAAACCCCTGAAAAGACTCACGAAAACTGTCTCGTTTGCGCAGAATGGTGATCCAGCTCAAACCGGCCTGATACCCTTCGAGGATCAGCTTTTCCCAAAGTGCGCGGCTGTCATAGTCGGGCACGCCCCACTCGTCATCGTGATAGGCGTGATAGAGCGGATCATTACCGGCCCAGCCACAGCGCTCCATGCGTTAACCCTTTTTTCAAGGCCCTTGGGCAGATTTGCGACAAATGCCGCGTTTAACATTTCATTAGCGGCCCTGCCCCAGCCTGTGAAGCGGTGAATTCGGAGGTGAGACATGGGGCAGAAACGCAAATGGGCGCATATCCCGGCCGGGCATGACAACCCGCTGAACTACGCAATCAGTGCGCGCGACCGGTCGGTGATCGACATGGTGGATCAAGCGGTGCGTCACAAGCAGGTCATGCTGGCCTATCAGCCCGTGGTGCCAACCGGACAGGAAGGGCGACCGGCCTTCTACGAAGGGCTGATTCGGGTGATGGACGAAACCGGGCGGGTGATTCCCGCGCGCGAATTCATAACCGAGATCGAAACAATGGAGACCGGGCGGGTGATTGATTGCCTCGCACTGGAAAAGGGCATGAATACCTTGCAGGAGTTTCCGGATTTGCGGCTTTCCGTGAACATGTCGGCGCGCTCCATCGGCTACCCGCGCTGGAACCGTATCCTCAAGCGCGGCTTGGGTCAGGACCCAACCATTGCCGAACGCCTGATCCTTGAGATCACCGAAAGCTCGGCCATGCTGGTCCCCGATCTGGTGGTCGGGTTCATGGACGACTTGCAAAGAAAGGGGATCAGCTTTGCACTGGACGATTTCGGTGCGGGGTTCACATCCTTCCGCTACTTGAAGGAATTCTACTTCGACATCCTCAAGATCGACGGGCAGTTCATCCGCGGCATCGCAACCAGTCCGGACAATCAAATTTTGACCGCCGCGCTGAAAGCCATCGCCGAACAATTCGACATGGTAACCGTCGCCGAAAGCGTCGAACAGCCACAGGATGCGGCCTATCTTTCGGCCATCGGAATCGACTGTATGCAAGGGTACTATTTCGGCGCCCCCACGATCGAACCGCCTTGGCTGGATGCCAGCCTGTCGCAAGTGTACGCCTGACCTGTGACATGTGGTCAGTTGCCGCAATGCGGCATATGCGATATGACGCGCGGGAACGGCGGGGAATACTGGGGCCCGCACTTGTTGTGACGTCCGGGCGTTCCTCGACCATAATTTTGGTGGAGGACACACATGACCAACGTAGTAATCGCATCCGCAGCGCGCACCGCTGTCGGCTCTTTCGGCGGCTCTTTTGCAAACACACCGGCCCATGATCTGGGCGCTGCCATGCTCGAAGCCGTGGTTGAACGCGCAGGCGTCGACAAAGCGGAAGTTTCGGAAACCATCCTCGGGCAGGTTCTCACCGCCGCCCAAGGCCAGAACCCGGCTCGTCAGGCGCATATCAACGCAGGCCTGCCGCAGGAATCCGCGGCCTGGAGCATCAATCAGGTTTGCGGCTCGGGTCTGCGTTCGGTCGCGCTTGGCGCGCAGCACATCCAACTGGGCGACGCCGATATCATCGCCGCTGGCGGTCAGGAAAACATGACGCTCAGCCCCCATGCCGCACACCTGCGTGCCGGGCACAAGATGGGCGACATGAAGTATATCGACACCATGATCCGCGATGGCCTCTGGGATGCCTTCAATGGCTACCATATGGGCCAAACTGCTGAAAACGTTGCAGAAAAATGGCAAATCGGCCGCGAACAGCAAGACGAATTCGCGCTGGCCTCGCAAAACAAGGCCGAAGCCGCGCAACAGGCTGGCAAGTTCGACGATGAGGTGATCCCCTTCACCATCAAGACCCGCAAGGGTGACATCGTGGTCGACAAGGATGAATACATCCGCCACGGCGCCGTTATCGAAGCCATGCAGAAAATGCGCCCCGCCTTTGCCAAGGATGGTTCGGTCACAGCGGCCAATGCCAGCGGCTTGAATGACGGGGCCGCCGGTGTCCTTCTGATGAGCGCGGACAACGCCGAAAAGCGGGGCATCACCCCGCTGGCGCGCATCACCTCTTACGCCACAGCCGGTCTGGACCCGTCGATCATGGGCGTCGGCCCGATCCACGCCAGCCGCAAGGCACTGGAAAAGGCTGGTTGGTCAGTTGACGATCTGGACCTCGTGGAAGCCAACGAAGCCTTCGCCGCACAGGCCTGCGCCGTGAACAAGGACATGGGCTGGGATCCTTCGATCGTGAAC
This sequence comes from Roseovarius sp., assembly GCA_035268705.1. Classification (GTDB taxonomy): domain Bacteria; phylum Pseudomonadota; class Alphaproteobacteria; order Rhodobacterales; family Rhodobacteraceae; genus Roseovarius. The sequence continues at coordinate 2,688 of DATFKJ010000401.1, forward strand.
GTGAACGGCGGCGCTATCGCCATCGGTCACCCCATCGGCGCCTCGGGTGCGCGTATCCTCAACACTCTGCTATTCGAGATGCAGCGCCGCGACGCCAAGAAGGGCCTTGCCACGCTCTGCATCGGTGGCGGCATGGGCGTTGCCATGTGTCTTGAGCGCCCGTAACGCTTAGGTGCCGCGAGACCATCAAAAAAAGGGCACCCGATCCGGTGCCCTTTTTTCTTGTCCGCCGCAGCATTGGGGCAAAGTCGTCACAAAACCTTCTGCCTTGCGGTGATTTGTATGGGTAATAATGTTGCGCTCATACTTTTGAAAGTTTAACAGAGTTACTAACGAAATATCTCAATCGGAGGAATCCCATGGCTAGAACAGCACTCGTCACCGGCGGATCGCGCGGCATCGGCGCGGCCATTTCCAAGGCCCTGAAGGCCGAAGGCTACAACGTCGCCGCCACCTACGCCGGCAACGATGAGGCCGCCGCCCAGTTCACCGAAGAAACTGGCATCAAAACCTACAAGTGGAACGTCGGCGACTACGAGGATTCGAAAGACGGTATCGCCAAGGTTGAAGAGGAGCTTGGCCCGGTCGACGTGGTCGTCGCCAACGCGGGCATCACCCGCGATGCGCCCTTCCACAAGATGACCCCCGAACAATGGCAGCAGGTGATCGACACCAACCTGACTGGCGTGTTCAACACCGTGCACCCGGTCTGGCCCGGCATGCGTGAGCGTGGCTTTGGCCGTATCATCGTGATCAGTTCAATCAACGGTCAAAAGGGCCAGTTCGCTCAGGTGAACTATGCCGCGACCAAGGCGGGCGATCTGGGGATCATCAAATCACTGGCCCAAGAGGGTGCCGCCAAGGGTATCACCGCCAACGCGGTT
>DATFKJ010000402.1:0-3704 GCA_035268705.1 Roseovarius sp.
TGCCTCTTGGTCTTTCCGATTGATTTTATCGGGTTTTCTCCAGGGCAGATAGCAACCCCGCGCGCCCCGTGCAAGGTGGCAAGCCTCAGGCGTCGCGCCTTGCACCAGCGAAAACCGCCGTGAACCCCACCACGAGCACCACGATGCAGATCGCAAGAAGCTGTTCGTACTTATGGCCCGCTGGCAAGAGTGCGGCAAACAGCCCATCCCGCGCGAAATAAGCCAACGCCCCCAGAATCGCCGCCGCAAAAGCCACCAGATAGGCCCAGAGCGCCACCCGGCGGCCCATGATGAGGCCCACCACCAGAATCGGCGCAAGGAACATGCTGGCCGTGCCGCTGACGGCGACCGCATCGAACAGCGTCTGGTTCCCCCAAAGCGTCAGGGCCGCCCCAAGGCCCATGAAAACCAGCATCGCGGCGCGTCCGCCCGACAGGCTACGGGGCGCAAGGCGCAGTTCCTCCACCACCAGCCGCGCGGCACTGGCCAGCGCCGAGTCGAGCGTGCTGAGCGCGCTGACCATCAACGACAGCATCAGCGCCGCAAAGACCCAAGCCGGGAACATCGCGGCCCATGTGCCCAAAAGCTGGCCTTCGTAATCGGCCCCCACCAAGGCGGCTTGAATGCCAAAAAGCCCAAAGCCGATGATGCAAAGCGTGGAAATCCAAAACGCATGCACGAAAGAGGCCCGCGTGGTGGCCCGATCGGCGATGAACCCCCGGTCCATCATCACCGGGTCATGCGCGGGATAGGACACCACCTGCAAGACGGCCACGAGCAGCAGGATTTGACCATTCCACGCCCCACTTGTGCCGGGTGCCGTCAACACCGCCCCGAGATCGAAGTCAGGCATGGTCACAAGCGCCAGAAGTGCCGCCATGAACACCACCAGAAAGATCACCATCTGCACCACATCCGTGCGCAACGAGGCGCTCAAGCCGCCCCATGCGCTATAGGCCAACCCCAATACCGCCACAATGACGATCGCCACAGGTTGCGCCGACGCCATATCAGGCAGCACCGCTCCGAAGATCAGGCCAACCACCAGCAGGTTGGCAAAGACCTCGGACAGCAAACGCAGGGCGATGACCAAGTTATAGGCCGTCACGCCCGGGCGTCCGAACCGCGCCACAAGCCAGTCCTGCACCGACCCTGCCCCACCTTCGCGCAGGCGGTCCACGATCAATCCGCCAGTCAGGAAACTGCCGTAATAGGCGGCATAGGCCAGTACGCCCCAGATGCCGTAAAAAAACCCAAGGATCGCGGCATTCATCAGGGAGCGCGCGAAGATCCACGTGGTCACTTGGCTCAGCACCAGAACCCAAAGCCCCGGGGCGCGGCCTGCCGCTCCCATACCGCCAAAGAAACCATCGACACTGGCCCGGCGCGGGGCCACCAAGATCGAGGCGAGAACGATAACGCCGAAACCGGCCATCAAAATCAAGGGGTGCATGCGGGGAGACCTTTCAAAAACCATTGATCTCGCCGGGGTAGCAAGCGCGCCGGGGCCTGCCTAGCGCGCCTGTTTCGTTTGACGCGAACGTGACGCGTCGTGACTTCACGAGGTTACAAAGTCGCGTTCACCGCGCCACCATCCAGTAGGATGTTCTGCCCCACGATAAAGCCTGCGTGCTGCGAACACAGGAAGGCACAGGCGGCGCCGAACTCTTCCTTCGTGCCATAGCGCCCCGCCGGAATGGTGGCGCAACGCTGCGCCTTGGCCTCGTCCATGGAAATCCCTTCACGCTCGGCCACGCCCTTATCCAGCGAATCGGCCCGGTCGGTGGCATGGATGCCCGGCAACAGGTTGTTGATGGTCACACCCTTGCCCGCCACCTGCCTAGAGGTGCCCGCTACATAACCCGTCAGACCAGCGCGCGCCGAATTCGACAGGCCCAGCACGGGGATAGGGGATTTCACGCTTTGCGAGGTGATATTGACCACCCGGCCCCAGCCGCGCTCCATCATCCCCGGTACGATGGCCTTCATCAGGGCGACGGGTGTCAGCATATTGGCATCCAGTGCGGCGATGAAATCCTCGCGGTCCCAATCGGTCCACATCCCCGGCGGCGGGCCGCCAGCGTTGTTGACCAGAATATCCACCGCGCCCGCTGCCTCCAGAACCTTGGCCTGCCCGTCTTGCGTGGTCACGTCACAAGCCACGGTCACGACTTCAACGCCGAAATCACCGCGGATCGCCTCGGCGGCGACCTCCAGCGCTTCGGCCCCGCGCGCGTTCATCACCAGATCGACACCTGCCTCGGCCAAGGCCCGCGCGCATCCAAGACCCAACCCCTTGCTCGACGCACAAACCAGCGCGCGTTTTCCTGTCAAACCCAAATCCATCTTGGTCCTCCCGTTCGTTGCTGCCATGACGGGTATCAGGATTTCGTGCAGGAATGCCAGCGAAACACCGCGCCGTTGACCCGATACTGCCACAATCCTAAGCTACGTCTCTTTGAACCCGTTCCATAGCGCTTGAAGATACCTCAACGGCCATGTCGCAAACCACACCCAGACCCTCGCAATCCATCCCCGTCTACCAGGCGATGGATTTTTCCGTGGTCAACGGCGCGAACTTGGGCGATCCGATCTCCTTCGCCGCCGAATTGGATCAGGGGGACACCTACGAACTGCACAAGCACGCCCAGCTTGAGCGTCTTGCCGTGATTATGGACGACGACGGTAGGTTCACCATCGCCGAAAACAGCGCCTTGGGCCGCCGCGGGGCCGCTCTGCATCTGGATTGTTGCCTGACGATGATGGCTGGCACCGGCCAGACGACCGAGATCCTGATTCTCGTCGAGGTGGATGGCGCGGGCTGCGTCGCCGAGGTTTACATGCTGCCACTGGCGGAATTGACGCCCCGGATGGGCTATGCGCTCGTCGGGATCGACCGCGAGAACGCCCGACGCAAGTTTGCCGAAGTGGGCTGTGTCTCGTTCTCGCGCGGCACGCATATCACCATGGTCTCGGGCGAACAGCGCCCGATCGAGGATTTGGCCGTGGGCGATATCGTTCTGACCCGCGACGACGGCCCGCAAAAGGTGCGCTGGATCGGTCAATCGACGGTCCGTGCCGTGGGCGAATTCGCCCCCATCCGTATCAAGGCAGGCACATTGCACAATGAAAACGACCTGCTGGTCAGTCCCGATCACCGGCTCTTCATCTACCAACGCTCCGACGCGCTGGGCGCCGGGCGCCATGAGCTTTTGGTCCGAGCGCGGCATCTGGTGAACGGCGATACGGTGGTGCAGGAGGATGGCGGCTTCGTCGATTACTTCCAACTGCTGTTTGATACGCATCAGATCATCTATGCCGAAGGCATCGCCGCCGAAACCCTGCTGGTCGATCCCCGCACAAGGCCCGCCCTGCCCGCGGAACTCGCGGAAAAACTCAGCAAAGCCCTGCCCGGCCACGACAACCGCGTGCGCACGGATTACGAGGTGACCGAGGCGCTCTTGAACCACCCCGACGCGGCAGAACTCCTGAAACGCGCGTCGACGCGGTAAAACTGCGACCCTCGCCTGCCATATCGGTTTCAAACAAACCTTGAGCCTCCCGGTTGAGAAGGGCGGCGCCCGACACTGGGAGGGCTTTGCAACTGGAATTCGGGACGTAACGCCGCCACACTCAAACCCGTGGTTCGGGGCATAAAGGCACCCATGCGCCCTCCCGTGCGGAGGGTCGGGCGCGGCCCGGAG
>DATFKJ010000403.1:0-3078 GCA_035268705.1 Roseovarius sp.
CAACGCTTCGCGCGATTGAGCCGTTGGGCTTTCATGTCACGCAGGTCTACGGACTGACGGAAACCTATGGCCATGTGACCGAATGCATCTGGCAGGACAAGTGGGACGACCTGAAGGACGAAGAGCGGTACGCCATCAAGGCGCGTACCGGCGTCACCATGCCCATGGCCGAGGACATTACGGCGATGGATCCCGAGACCATGGAACAGACCCCCATGGACAGCACCACGCAGGGCGAGATCATGATCCGCGCGAACACGGTGATGAAGGGGTACCTGAAGAACCCCAAGGCAACTTTGGAAAGTTTTTCAGGGGGTTACTTCCATTCCGGCGACATCGCCATTCAGCATCCAGATGGCTATTTGCAGATTGCCGACCGCGCCAAGGATATCATCATCTCGGGAGGAGAAAACATCAGCTCGGTCGAGGTCGAGGGCGTGTTGATGATGCACCCTGCGGTTCTGCTATGTGCGGTGGTGGCCAAGCCTGACGAGAAATGGGGCGAAGTGCCCTGTGCCTTCGTGGAGGTGAAAGACGGTGTAGACACGACCGAGGCCGACCTCATGGCCTTTGCCCGCGAGCGGCTGGCGGGATTCAAGACACCCAAGGCGGTGGTGTTTCAGGAATTGCCAAAAACATCGACGGGCAAGATTCAGAAATTCGAACTGCGGCAGGTGGCACGGGGGATGTAACCGGGGGAATCACCATCAAACCACTGGTTAACAAGGAAAATACCTTGCGGCATCGCGTCGGTTTTATGTCGGTATCACGTCGGTATTTTTTGCCGCCGCCCACGGATTACCAAAGCGTACGATGCAAAACGTACAAAACGTACGTGAGCTTCGTACGTTCTCCGCACCGATAGGCCAGCACCATAGGCAATAGACGCCCTGCACCACGCCGTGCTAACCTATGTCGAAAGAGGCAGAGCAGGCCCACCCGACATGACCGCATTGAGTGAATATCACAGGCTTGAGGCTTCGGGTCTGTGGCGTGCATCGCCCGAGGACCAGCGGAGCGAAGTTATCGTTTCGATCGGCGATGCGACGCTGGTGATCTCGGACATGCAGGACCGCGCGCTGGCGCATTGGTCCCTCGCGGCGGTGGATCGGGCCAACCCGGGCGAGACCCCCGCGATTTACCACCCGGATGGCGACCCCGGCGAGACTCTGGAACTGGCCGAAAACGAAGATCAGATGGTCGAGGCCATCGAAAAGCTGCGCACAGCGATCGAGCGCCAGCGCCCCCACCCCGGCCGCCTGCGGCTTGTGATGTTTCTGGCTTCGGTCCTCGCAGTGGCGGGATTGGCCGTGTTCTGGCTTCCGGATGCGGCGAAGAACCATGCGGTGTCCGTCGTTCCAGAGGTGAAGCGAACAGAGATCGGAGAGACGCTTTTCGGGCATATTCAACGCGTCACCGGCCCGGCCTGCCGGGATTCGGGTGGGCGCGAGGCGCTTGCCGGACTGGCGCGCCGGTTGCCCGGTACAGGCGGCGCTGGCCACTTGGCCGTCATGCGGGGCGGTGTGAAAGATGCCGTCGCCCTTCCCGGTGGCACGATCCTGATCAACCGTAGCTTGGTTGAGGATTTCGAAGACCCTGATGTGGTCGCAGGCTATATCGTTGCTGAACGATTGCGCGCGCAGCTGCATGACCCGCTGAACGATTTGCTGGAGCACGGCGGGCTATGGGCGACCATCACCCTGTTGACCACGGGGGATCTGGACGAGGAGACCCTGACCGCCTACGCCGAGCATCTTCTGACCGATGAGCGCCCGGAATTGGACGAGGATGTTCTGCTCAAGGGATTCGAGACATGGCAGGTCCGATCGACCCCTTACGCCTATGCGCGCGATATCTCGGGGGAGACGACATTGGCCCTGATCGAAGCGGACCCCTATGCCGCAGCCTCGCCAGAGCCTGTTTTGAGCGATGCAAATTGGCTTCGGTTACAGGGCATTTGCGGTAGCTGAGGCGGATAACCGGCCCCAACAAAGCGCCCATTGGGGCGCTTTTTCGTATCAATCATGTGAAGCGATCAGTTGCCCGGACGGGCCTGCCCGTAGCCCTTGCCGCGAACTTTGCGCAGGGCGCGGTCAAGCTGCGGCTGGGTGCGGAAGGGGCCGACCTTGACCATGGAGAAGGCTTCAGCGCCGCGTGTCACACGGCCCATGCGCGTCGGAAGGCCGGAGTTGGCCAGCCGTTGTGCCGCGCGCTGCGCCTGGGTCGCATCGCGGAACGCGCCGACCTGCACGTAGGAATGGCTTGCCTTGCGCACTGATTTCTTTTGCGGCGTCGTTACGGGCGCCACCGAGCGTGTCGACACTGTTGTCTTGCGATTTGTCGCCTGCCGGGTCGAGACAGTGGCGCGGCGAGAGGTCTTCGCAACACGTTGCGGCGGGAGCACGACGCGTCCTTGGGTCGCCACGGTCACGCCAGCGGCGCGTTGCGCTTCAAAGCTGGTGTAGGGGTATTGCAGACCCGGATACATGTAGCTGATGTCGCGCCCGGTGTTTCGGTCAATCAGGTAGCGGGGCACGGTGTTGGACCACGCCACCTCCATCTGTGCCATGCCGGCGAAAGTTTGATGCGCGCGCTTGGTGTTCAGGCGATCATCATCCCAGACGGGCTTGTAGCCTTCCGGCACCGAGATGCCGACCGTGCTGTTTTGCTGGTTCTCATAGACGTGCTTGGGCGCGACGCGCACTTGCCGGTTGGTGGTCGTCCTGTAAGTCCGCGGCGCGGGTTGGCGAATAGCGGGCTGTGGCGCGGTGCTATAGGTTGCCGCCTTGGGCGCACGCGGTGCGCGCATCGCATTGGCGCGGGCCGTGCGGCTTTGAACGACGGAAACATGGGGCGTGTCTTGCGGCCCGCAGCGAACGCTGACGCCGGGCGCCGTGCGATAATATTGACGGGAGATTGCGCTGGCACCTTGGCAGGCCGGTTCGCCCGCGCGGGCGGGTACGGTTTTCGCCATGCGCTTGGGTTGTGGCTTGGGCGCGGCTTTGGGGGCTTGGGCCTTACGCTTGACCACCTTGACGGTTTTGGGGGTCGCGGCGGCGGGTGCGGGCTTTTGAAAGC
>DATFKJ010000404.1:0-2890 GCA_035268705.1 Roseovarius sp.
CATGCGGTTGGGTGGTCCTGGGTCGCTGGGGCCATGACGTGAGTCTCCGGTCTGGGCAAATTGGCGTATACCTATGTGGCAGGACTATCAGGGTCAAGCCACAAGATGCGTCTTCAAGTTCAAGCCCGAGCGCCTGAAAAACCTGGTGTGCGACGTGCTTTGAAGAGCTTGCCTCAGGGGCGTGATTTGACTAGGGTCGCAAACTTGCACGCATAGCAGGGGATGCATCGTCATGGGTTTGCGAGAGCGGATCAACACGGCCCTTAAAACGGCCATGAAAGAAAAAGACAGCGCGCGCTTGGGAACGTTGCGTTTGATCAGCGCGGCTATCAAGGATCAGGATATAGCCAGACGTGGCACCGAAGACGATACAGGCGTCAGCGATGCCGATATTCTTGGCATCCTCGGCAAGATGACCAAGCAGCGCCAGGAAAGCGTGCGCGCCTACGAAGAGGGTGGACGCCTCGACCTTGCCGAGCGTGAACGGCACGAGGTTGCGGTCATCGAAGAGTTCCTGCCACAGCAATTGTCCGACGCGGAGGTCGAAGCGGCCATCGACAAGGCAATCGCGGATGTTGGAGCGTCCTCCATCCGAGACATGGGCAAGATCATGGGCGAACTCAAACAGAAATACACCGGACAGATGGATTTCGGGAAGGTCGGTCCGCGGGTCAAGGCAAAGCTTGGGTAAAGCCGTTGCTCACTCTGCCGGTTCAGGCGTGATCGCGGAGCGTAATGCGTCGACCAGTTCACCATAGAGTACCTTGCGCTCGTCCTCCGACAGGAAAGACCCGATCTCGACCTTGCGTCCTTTGCCGTGCATGGTCAGGTAATGCGCCACCGGCCCGCCTGTGGGGTGCATATCGACCTTGGCCCAATAACTGTTGCAGTCCCACTCCTGCGTTTTGCCACCGGGGTTGATGCGAGTAAGATGCACTTCGTCTGGGCCGATCACCAATTCCTCGGTCATATCCGCATCACGGTAAGACCGTTCCAAGGCCCACCAGATGCCCCCGACAGACAAAAGCAGGAACGGCAAGAGCCCCCAAAGCACGAAGGTCCCGAGCAAAGGGTAAAGCGGGAAGGTAATAAGAGTGAATGTACCCAGTATGAACGCCGCAAAACCACGGCGTGGCAATGACCTGTGAGGCCATAGTTTCAGCTGGGTCCGCTGTCCGCGGCTATCTTTGCTCCATTCATACGGCATATTGCTAGTTTAGCTCGCTCTTGAGGGCTGAAAAGGGGCAGTTTCCACAAAGCGCCGCGTGAATGCGCCGCTGGTTTCACAACAACGGTCAAGAATATGCGCGGAGGGCCTGTAAGCCGGATTCTGTCCACCCCTTGCGGGGCTGGATGACCATTCTTCTTGGCGTGCCGTTGCCGACACACGTCTAGCTGCCAACCCGGATCGCGGGGCCAAGGCGGCCTGCGGGCGGTATCCCGGAGTTCCCTCCCGGACCGGCCCCCGCGTGCGATCCCTATTCGGCATTGCTCCCGGTGGGGCTTGCCGTGCCGGTCCTGTTACCAGTCCCGCGGTGGGCTCTTACCCCACCGTTTCACCCTCACTCCGGCAGGCCGGAGCAGACTATTCTCTGTGGCGCTTTCCCTGGGGTTGCCCCCGCCGGGCGTTACCCGGCACCGTTGCCTTGTGGAGTCCGGACTTTCCTCGCGGCCCGAAGGCCCCGCGGCCATCCGGCCCTCCGCGCAAGGATCACTTAGGCATTCGCATGATGGCGGTCAACGGGGAAGCGTGCGGCAAGGTCAGCCATCAAGGCACAATCTTCTTCCGAAAGCGGCCCCTTGGCCCATGGGCGAAACCGCTGTCGAAAGGCCCCCAGGATCGCCGCCTCATCAACATCTTTCGAAGGCACATACCCGAAAACCTGCGCATCCTGCAGGAAATCACCCGGCGCGCGGCCCGCCTTCGGCCAAATACTCAGCCCCTCCAAGGCCAAGCGCCGCCAGTCAAACCTGCGACCGGGATCGGCTTTGCGCAGAGGGGCCATGTCCGAATGGCCAATGACCCGCTCTGGCCGGATGGCCCAACGTTGCGTGATCCCGCGCATAAGATCGACCAAGGCCGAGATTTGCGGCTCGGGAAACGGGTGGCTGCTTGTATTGGCCAATTCAACCCCGATGGAGCGCGAGTTCACATCGCTGACGTCCGCCCATGCCCCGGCCCCAGCGTGCCACGCGCGCTTCGCCTCTGGCACCAGCGAGACCACCTGCCCGGTTTCGCAAATCAGGTAATGGGCCGAAACCTCGGACTGCGGATCGCATAACCGCTGCAAGGCTGCGTCGGCGCTTTGCATCGCGGTATAATGCAGAACAATCATGTCGGGCCGGGCGTCATGCCGCCGCGGCCCTTGGTTGGGGGAAGGTCTTTCAATCATCGGCACGGGCATGGCCCGTTAACCACCGACGGCCTTTTGGAAGGGTCCCGGGTTCCACCCGCAGGCATAGCCATCGCCATCCGGGTCAAGACCAAGGCGGTCTTTCTTGGGCCCGCCGCGCGACAGGAAATCCTCTTGCGCGCGATCCGGCGAGGCATACTTCGCGCAGTTGCGCCGGAATTTTGACTCCTTGTTGAAGCCCACGCGGTTGTAGACTTGCGTGCCGACGGGATGTTTGCTTGCCAAGGCATAGGCCACGATGTTGGGCCCTTGCGAGCCGCTGCGCGTTGGAAGCGCTTCGGGTTCGATGACTTTGTAGCGGGCGCGGTTTTGCGCGATCAAGGCGGCATCGCTTTCGATAGACCGCTGCTCACCCACGGCTTCGAAGTCGTTCTCTCCTGAAATTCCGGTCGACGTGTTCACCGTTTCCGGCGCCGGATTGTTTGGGCTTGCGTGTACGACATCATCTCCCGAATTGGCGTCGGCCTCGGCCAATG
>DATFKJ010000405.1:0-4525 GCA_035268705.1 Roseovarius sp.
CATGATCGCATCCATATCGGAGGTATGGCCGCGCATGTGGCTGATGATCACCGCGGCGATGTTATCGTTTAGACGCGTGGAGAAATCTTCGATGTCGATGCGGTAATCTTCGCCCACTTCGCAGAGCACCGGTTGGCAATCGGCATGCACGACCGAAGAGGGAACGGCGGCGAAGGTGAAGCCGGGGATCAGGACACGCGCGCCGCGCGGCAGGCCAAGGGCTTTTAGAGATAGAAACAAGGCGGCGGAGCAAGAGGAGACCGCGAGTGCATATTTGCTGCCCATGAAGGCGGCGAATTCGCGTTCCAGAAGCGAGACCGGCGCGTCCTTCGGCGCGGTATAGCGGAACAGATCCCCCGATTTCAGCAGGCGATCAATCTCGGCGCGGGCGGCTTCGGGGATCGGTTCGGCGTCGTGGACGTTGGGCGCTTGGGTCATGATTTCGGTTTTCCTGAAGGGCGATTTCGGAAAACCTAAAACAAAGCACGCCTCACCCCAAGTGAAATCTTCGCAACAGGGGCGCGTGCGCGGTTTTTAGATCACAGGCCCAGCCGATCTCGGGTGGCGTACCATGTCATGGCGAGCGCCAGAAGCGGGCTGCGCAGGGCATGGCCGCCGGGGAAGCGTGGGGTTGGTACGCGCGACAGGGTGTCAAACCCGCTGGTCTCGCCTGTGATGGCATCGGCCATGAGTTTGCCCGCCAAAGTGGCGGTGCCGACACCATGGCCCGAATAGCCCGAGGCCGAAAGCATGTTGGGCGCGAGCCGCGCAAGGTAGGGCATTCGTTTCATGGTGATGGCCAGCGTGCCGCCCCAAGTATAGTCAAACCGCACGTCTTTGAGGTGCGGGAAGACCTGCGCCATGGGTTTGCGCACCGTGGCGTCGATATCGGGGAAACGGTAGCCATAGCTTTCCCCACCGCCAAAGAGCAGGCGATTGTCCCGGCTGAGACGGAAGTAATTGACCACGAATTTCGTGTCGGCCACAGCGATGTCTTGGGTCAGGATGCGGGCGGCCTCCTTGCTCAAAGGCTCGGTGGCGGCAATGAAATTGTTGATCGGCATGACACGGGCAGAAACCTGGCGGTCGAGCCCGCCCAGATAGCCGTTGCAGGCAAGGATAACGTGATCGGCCCAAACTTTGCCTTGGTCGCATTGCAGGGTTGCGGGACTGCCCTTGGTGATGTCGCTGACCCATGAATTTTCATAGATGCGCACCCCGGCGGCCTGTGCAGCGCGGGCAAGGCCGAGGGCGTAGTTCAACGGGTGCAGATGCGCCGCCGTCATATCCAGCGTGCCGCCCTTGTAGCGCGGTGAGGGGCAAAGCGTCTGGGCCGCGTCTTGGTCGAGCTTTTCGACCGCGGTATAACCGTAGCGATTGGCCAGATGATCGGCATAGGCGTGTTCCTCGTCCACCTCTTTTTGGGTGAAGCACATATGGGCCACGCCAGGCTTGAGGTCGCAGTCAATCTTGTGTCTGCCAATGAGGGACTTCGCGAGCGCCTTGGCGTCTTCGGCCAGTTCCCAGAGTTTGGTGGCATCCTCATGGCCGACCAGCTTTTCCAGCCCGTCCTGATCCATCCGCTGACCCGAGCCCAATTGCCCGCCGTTGCGCCCGGACGCGCCGAAGCCCACGCGGTGCGCCTCCAGCAGCACCACGTTGAAGCCGCGTTCGGCCAGATGCAGCGCCGCGGAGAGGCCGGTATAGCCCGCCCCCACGATACAGACATCGGCGCGGACCTCGCCCCGTAGCTTGTGAAACGGCGGCAGGGTATTGGCCGTGGCGGCGTACCAGCTTTGAGGATATTCGCCCCGGCGGTCGTTTGAAAACAGCAGGTTCATGGGAAGACCTGTGGCATCCAAAAGGGGGCGCTGCCCCCATCGCGCGATGCGCGATTCCCCCGGGATATTTGGAAACAGAAGAAAGACAGGGGCTTCTGCATTCGGTCACACGTTGAGCAGCAGATGTTCACGCTCCCACGGGCTGATGACTTGCAGGAACTCATCATATTCAGCGCGTTTGACGATGGAGTAGACGCGGGCGAAATCCGGGCCGAGAATGGCGTGCAGGTCTTCGGCGTTGTCGAAGAGTTCAAGTGCTGACCCCAGAACGCGGGGAATATCGGCCTCGCCCTCGTAGGCGTCGCCCTTGAATTCGGGATCGGGCCGGGTTTCGTTTTGCAGCCCCAAGAGCCCGCAGGCGAGGCTGGCCGCGATGCCGAGGTAGGGGTTGCAATCCATACCCGCCAGCCGGTTTTCGACACGCCGGGCCTTGGGCGAGGCGAGGGGGACGCGGATTCCGGTGGTGCGGTTATCGCTTGCCCAGGCCAAGTTGATGGGGGCTGCGTGATCCTTGACGTAGCGGCGGTAGGAATTGACGTAGGGCGCGAAGATAGCGATGGCATCGGGCAGGTGTTTTTGCAGGCCGCCGATGAAGTGATAAAAGGCCTCGGTTTCGCCGCCCTGCGGACCAGAAAAGATGTTCTCGCCGGTGTCGATATCCAGAAGTGAATGGTGGATGTGCATGGAGCTGCCGGGTTCATCCTCGATCGGTTTGGCCATGAAGGTGGCGAAGCAATCGTGTTTCAGTGCCGCTTCGCGGATCAGGCGTTTGAAATAGAAGACCTCGTCGGCGAGTTTGACCGGGTCGCCGTGGCGCAGGTTGATTTCAAGCTGTCCTGCGCCGCCTTCTTGGGTGATGCCGTCAATCTCGAAGCCTTGGGCTTCGGCAAAATCGTAAATGTCGTCGATGACCGGGCCGAATTCATCGACGGCAGTCATCGAATAGGCCTGTCGCGCCGCGGCGGGACGGCCCGAGCGGCCCATCATTGGCTCGATCTCATGCGCTGGGTCGAGGTTGCGGGCGACGAGGAAGAACTCCATCTCGGGCGCGACCACCGGTTTGAGGCCACGTTGTTGATAGAGCTCGACCACGCGCTTGAGCACGTTGCGGGGGGCGAAGGGGATGGGCGCCCCCTCGCGGTTGAAGGCGTCGTGGATCACCTGAAGGGTCCAATCCCCCGTCCAAGGGGCGGCCGTGGTGGTCGACATGTCTGGGCGCAGGATCATGTCGCGTTCGATGAAACCTTCTTCGCCGGCGGCTTCGCCCCAATCGCCGGTGATCGTTTGGTAAAAGATCGAGTCCGGCAGATGGAAGTATTCTTGACGGGCGAATTTCGACGCGGGAACGGCCTTGCCCCTGGCGATGCCAGGCAGGTCGGCGATGATGCATTCCACCTCGTCAAGGCGGCGGCCTTCGAGATAGCTTTGCGCCGCCTCGGGCAGGGTGTCTTTCCAGTCGGCCATGATCAGCGCTCCTGTTTGAAGAATTCGGCGATGCGCCGGGCGATGGTATCATTGGCCGTCGGGGTGGCAAGGCGTGCCCGGGCCTCGGCCAATTGGTCATCGGGAACCACGCCGGGGCCTCGGTGGGAAATCAATTGTTCGACCATCCGGGCGGTGAATTCGGGGTGGGGTTGAATGGTGTAGGCGCGGTTGCCGTAGAGCAGTGCTGCATTGGCGCAAAAATCGTTCGAGCCTATGATCTTGGCGTCGGACGGTAGGGCAACCACCTGATCCTGATGCCAAGCGTTGATGTCAATCGTTTCGCCCTCCATGTCGTATGTGGTGCGGCCCACGGCCCAGCCCCCTTTGAATTTTTCCACTTTCCCCCCAAGCGCCTGCGCGACGATCTGGTGGCCGAAGCAGACCCCAACGAGGGGGCGCCCGTCGGCATAGATTGCGCGGATGAAGGACTCGAGTGGTGGTATCCAAGGATGGTCTTCATAGGCGCCATGCTTGGAGCCAGTGATCAGCCAACCGTCCGCATCGGACGGGGCGTTAGGATAGTCTTGATCCACGACGTTCCATGTTCGGAAGGTGAAACCATGGTCTGCAAGAAGCCGTGCGAACATGGCGTCATAATCGCCCAACTCTTCATGAACGACGTCGGGGACATGGCCGGTTTGCAGAATGCCGATCTTCATGGTGAACTCATAATTTGATCAAATTATAGGGTAGCCGAGACGGATGCGGGCCACAAGCCCGGACTCAAACGGTTTCGAGGTAGACTTGCCAATGACTGTCCTCGGGCCTTGTGGCCAGAAGACGCAGTTCTTGTCGTTTTGTCATGACAAGGTTGTCGATCAAGGCTTGTGGCAAGATACGAGGCATAAGCGGGCTTGCCTCGAACCGGTCGATGGCCGCTCCCCAATCGGTCGCCAGCTGCGGCAGGTCGTGATCATAGGCATTTCCAGAAATGGGTGCAGGGGGCGTCATCTTATCTTCGATACCCATCAAGGCCGCGGCGAGTATGCATGCAAAAATGAGGTAGGGATTGATATCACCGCCAGCAACGCGATGCTCAATGCGACGAGCAAGGGGGTCGCCGCCGGGGATGCGGATCGAGGCGGTGCGGTTTTCATAGGCCCAACTGGCCCCGGTGGGGGCATGAGCGCCGGGGACAAGCCGCGCGTAACTACCTGCATGAGGGGCGAAAATCAGCGTGCTGTCGGGCATCGCGGACA
>DATFKJ010000406.1:0-17255 GCA_035268705.1 Roseovarius sp.
GGGGCGAGCAGCAGAGGGTCAACATCGCCCGGGGCTTTGCCCATGCCTATCCTGCGCTTTTGCTGGATGAACCAACGGCCAGTCTTGATGCCCAGAACCGTGAAACCGTTTTGTCGCTGGTTGAAGAGGCTAAGGCGCGCGGGGCCTCCATCGTGGGGATTTTCCATGACGAGACTGGCCGAAACCGGGTTTGTGACCGCGAGATCGATGTGACTGCCTTTACGCCGGTGGCGGCATGACGGGACAAGGGCGTCTTATCGGGGTTGTCGGACCCTCGGGCGTGGGCAAGGACACTGTGATGCGGGCCTTGTCAGAGGCGCATCCCGGGTTGGGCCTTGTTCGGCGGGTGATCACCCGACCGGGCAGCGCCGTGGGGGAAGACTGCGATGTGGTCAGCCAGGAAACCTTTGACGAAACGCGTGAAGGTGGAGGGTTCGCCCTGCATTGGCAAGCCCATGGCATGAGCTATGGGGTGCCGCAGGAAATCGAAGCGCAATTGGCCGAGGGGCGCGACCTTTTGGTGAACCTGTCGCGCACGGTCTTGGCGCCGGCGCAAACGCGGTTTCCCGCGTTCATGACGCTTTTTTTGACAGCATCGGAAGAGGTCTTGCGCCAAAGGTTGATTGAGCGTGGGCGCGAAAGCCAGTCTGAGGTTGAGGGACGATTGGCGCGCCGGGATTTTGCACTTCCCCAAGGACTGGAACCTGTGATCGAAATCCGAAATGACGGGAAGCCTGGGGATACAGTAAACTTGGCGCTTGCCGCGCTCTATCCTGAAAAAGAAAGCCGGATGATCTGATGGAATTGTCCGGCCACATCCTCGCCCATCAAGGCCAAGCCATCGACAAGAAATGGCTGCGGCAAGAGGGGCTGCAACAAGGTCTCCATCCGGGGGGCAAGCGCTTTGCCTTCAGCCTTGGGCATTTTTCCGGTCAGGGTGATGTGAAAGCGGAATTCGTCCATCACGTAGGGATAGCCCCAGGATTGCAGCAACGCATCCTGTGCCGCTGTCAGGCCCCCGGCGCGGCGCTTGGCCAGTTCGTCCTCGGTCAGTGGGACGCGGAATGGATCGAAGGCGCGCACCGCGGTGTTGGCCATTCTATTGAGCTTGACCTCATCCCCAACAGGCCGCAGCGCCAGAAAACGGCCAAGCTGAGCTACTTTGAGGCCATTCAATTCGATAACCGATTGACCGGCACAAAAAGCCTCAAGCGCGGAGCAAAGCGCGCTTTCGGTGGTTTCTGCATGCGGCCGAAAAGGCGGTTTTATCGTAGCGTGCAGCCCGTACTTGCGCGGCGTTTCCGTGATCTCGGCAATGGGGCGCGGCAGGCCGTCAATCTCCGGGTGCGCCACGGCCACACCCTGAACAGGATTCCACCCAAGCCACGCCGCTCCGAAATCGGCCAAAGGCCCCGGCGCGGGCGTGAAATAGATCGCGTATCTTTTGAATTTCATGGATGCCTCCGAAACCGCATGACCGCATGCCAGCACAGTGTGACCTTCCCATGACACAAGACTTCATCCTCGCCAATGCCAGCCTCGTTTTGCCGGGGGAATCCGTGACCGGCTCCCTTGTTGTAAAAGATGGGATGATCAGAGATATCGCGACCGGGTCCAATGTGCCCACAGGCGCGATTGATTGTGGCGGCGATATCGTGGCGCCGGGGTTGATCGAGTTGCACACAGACAATCTGGAGCGCCATATTCAGCCACGCCCAAAGGTCGACTGGCCTCACAACGCCGCGATCCTCGCGCATGACGCGGAACTGGCCAGCACCGGGATCACGACAGTATTCGATGCGATGCGCGTGGGGTCGATCCCGTCGGGGAAGGGGCGATACCTTAAATATGCGCGGGAATTGGCAAGTGAGCTTTTGGCGCTGCGCGCCGATGATGCCTTGAAAATCAGTCATTTCCTGCACCTGCGAGCCGAGGTTTGTTCTGAGACTCTGGTTGAGGAAATGGAAGAATTCGGCCCTGAAGACCGTGTGGGAATCGTCAGCCTCATGGACCACACGCCAGGTCAAAGGCAGTTTCGAGACATATCGAAACTGGAAGCCTATGTGAAAGGCAAACTTTCGCTTTCGGACGCGGAATTCACCAATCATGTCGCTCAGTTGAAAGCACTGCGTGAAACACATGGTGACCATCACGAAACCGAAGCCGTGGCCGCTGCAAAGCGGTATGGTGCGGTTTTGGCCAGCCATGATGATACCACCGAAGCGCAGGTCAAGGTTTCAGCCGGGCATGGTATCAGCATGGCCGAATTTCCAACGACGTTGGAGGCCGCAAAGGCTTGCCACGCGCAAGATATTCCCGTTATCATGGGGGCCCCAAACCTTATTCGCGGTGGGTCGCATTCCGGCAATGTTGCGGCGCATGAACTGGCCGAGGCCGGGTATTTGGATATTCTATCCTCCGATTATGTGCCCGCCGCTCTCTTGCTGGCGGCCGTGCGTCTATCGGAGCAATGGGGTGACTGGGCCAAGGGTCTGGCGACGGTTACCTGCAATCCCGCGCGTGCGGTTGGATTGGACGATCGCGGCGAGATTGCCATTGGTAAACGTGCGGATTTGATCCACTTTGCGATGCTCGGAGGTGCGCCAGCCTTGCGGTCGGTCTGGTCCAAGGGCGCGCGAGTTGCATGACCTTTTGACAGTACGTTTTCCCGCGCGCATAACCAATACATGATCAACGACCTGCTTTTTGACGCACCGCTGCCGCCCGCCATCCCCATAGCCGGGGAGGAGCGCAAGTTTCCTGTTCGCCGAATATTCTGTGTCGGGCGCAATTACACGGCTCATGCGGCCGAGATGGGCAATGAAGTGGATCGCGAGGCCCCATTCTATTTTACGAAATCAGCTCATGCCTTGTGCCTTTCCGGGTCGGAAATTGCCTATCCTCTTGGAACCGAAGATTGCCACTATGAGATGGAATTTGTCGTGGCAATTGGCGCAGAAGCATTCCGGGCGCGCCAAGAAACAGCCCTTGAAGCAGTATATGGATACGCTTGCGGTATCGACCTGACCCGCAGGGATTTGCAGGCTGCCGCCAAGGAAAAGCGTCGCCCATGGGATCTTGGCAAGGATTTTGAAAATGCAGCCGTTATCGCGCCGATCACGAGAGCCGACAGTTTCGGGCAGCCCGGGTCACAGCGCATCTCTCTGAGTCACAACGGTATCGTGGTACAGGATGCCCAGTTGTCCGATATGGTCTGGTCAGTGCCTGAGTTGATTGCGCATTTATCGCAGTATTATCATCTTCAGCCCGGTGATTTGATCTATACCGGAACCCCGGCCGGTGTCGGTGCAATCGCGCCTGAAAGCACCTTGTTGGGAGAGGTCGACGGGCTACAGCCTGTCAGTGTTTCAATCGGACAATGCGAATGAATAAGGCGCGCATGATGTTGCGACCTAATATTCTATTTCTGGGTTGATCTGGATCAACGAGACGTCTTCAGTTATATGCTGAATACGGAATGTATCTTTTGGGAGGCATTCCATGCATGGCGAAGACCACTCGGCATTAGAAAACTATCCAGTGACCCTGTTCACCATTGTGATGGGTATGGCGGGACTAGCGCTTGCTTTGCGCGCAGGAGAAATCAGCCTTGGATTAAGGCACTTGGCGTCCGGTACGATTTACCTGCTGACCCTTGCGCTTTTCGCCGTGATCGCCAGCGGCTATGCCGCAAAGGTGATCCGATTCCCGCAGGCCGTGCGCGCGGAGTGGGCGCATCCGGTAAAACTTGCGTTCTTTCCTGCAATCTCGATCGGTCTTCTTCTGTTGGCGGCGGCGACTTTGCCGATCTCTTTGCCCGCATCTCATGTGATGTGGGTGATGGGTGCCACGGGACAAGGCGTTTTGACGCTTGCCGTGATTTCGGGCTGGATCGGCGCGCGGTCTTTCCTGCACGGTCATTTGTCGCCTGCGTGGTTCATTCCGGCCGTTGGGAACGTGATTGTACCGATTGCAGGTACCTCTTTGGGCTATGTCGAGTTCAGTTGGTTTTTCCTGTCCGCGGGATTGGTGTTTTGGATTGTTCTTTTGACCTTGGTTGTGAACCGGCTGGTCTTCCACGATCCCCTGCCGGAGCGTTTGCAGCCAACCTTGGTGATCCTCATTGCCCCGCCCGCAGTTGGCTTTTTGGCGTGGATCACCTTGACCGGCGAGATCGACCATTTCGCACGCATTCTGCTCAATAGCGCGTATTTGTTCGCTTTGATCGTTGCGGTTCAAATCCCACGCATCCTGCGCCTGCCCTTCGCGATGTCATTTTGGGCGCTCAGCTTCCCTCTGGCGGCGCTCACTATCGCGAGTTTTCACTACGCCGAAGCGACCGGTTCTGATGCGCATCACGTCATCGGAATTGGCCTCCTGTTGATCCTGTCTGTCACCCTTGCCGCGCTTTTGCTTCGTACGTTTCATGCCGTGACGTCTGGCGCGGTCTTCCAACCTGAATGAACGGCATATGTTTCTCACTCCAACTTGAAAAGGACTTCCAATGCGAAAAACACTGGCTTCCCTAACCCTTGCAGCCGCGACTGCAATCTCCGCACCTGTTCAGGCAGAAGATGCAAAGAATTTGGTGACGGTCGTCACCTCGCCCGATGCGCAGACGCAACTGATGTCGATGGTGCTTACCATGCAATCAGTGCAGCAGGGCGCCAAGGCGCAGATCCTGTTGTGCGGCCCCGCCGCTGACATGGCGCTGAAGAACGCACCTGAAAGCGCAACGGCACCACAGAAACCCAAGGACATGAGTCCTCAGGGCCTGATGAAAATGATCATGGACAAAACTGACACCAAGGTCGAAGTCTGCGCGATCTATCTTCCCAACAAAGGCGTCGATGCTTCGGCTCTTTTGGATGGGGTGACTGCGGCGAAGCCACCAGCCATGGCGGCAGCCCTGATTGCAGATGATACAACCGTTCTCAGTTTCTGAACCATGTGACGCCAGAAACAGCAAGGGCCGCCCAATGGGCGGCCCTTCGGGACTATTCTAAAGCGTTTCGCGAAATACCTGAACCACAGATTTTTGCGAAATCCAGTGCTCCGCTCAATTGTTGCACGCGTTCCGCCTTTCGCTGATGTCTCAAGGCAAAGGCAGATAGCTTTAGGCATGTTCATGTGATCAGAGGCACCAGCAGCAGGCTTGCCGCGACGGCGACCGCAATACCGACCACGTCCAGCAGTGCTCCGGCGCGCAGCATCGCAATACGGGTGACGGCGGGGTTGTCCATTACTATGGCGTTGGGCGGGGTCGCGACCGGCAGCATGAAGCCGACCGAGGCGGCCAGCGCGATGGGCCAAAGGAACCCGATGGGCTCCACCCCGACGCTCGCCGCCGCAGCACCTGCCACCGGCAAGAAGACCGCCGCCATCGCCGTGTTGCTGGCCAGTTCGCCAACATAGACGATGGCCGCGGCCAGCGCGAGGATGAGCAGCCACACCGGCAGAGCCGCAGCGAGCACCACATTCACGCCTATCCAACCGGCAAGCCCCGACCGGTCGATCAGCCCGGCGAGCGCCAGACCGCCTCCGAAGAGTACCAGAATGTCCCAGCGCAGCCCCTTGAGCGCGGAGAGATCGAGCAGACGCCCGTTCACGCCCGAGGGCAGCAGGAACAGCGTTGCGCCCCCGGCCATGGCAATCATGGCATCATTCACCGCCAATTCAGGCAGCAGGCGTTGCGTGAAGGGTCGCGAGATCCAAGCGAGCGCCGTCAATCCCGCCACCATGGCGACGCGCCGCTCCGCGTGCGTCCAGGTGCCGGGGCTTTTCACCGCCGCGCCGGTCGATCCTGAATGCCGCACGCCGGGGGTCAGGCGAACCAGCACGATCCATGCCAGCCCGAGCAGAAACCCAGCCACCGGCAGTCCCACGGCTGCCCATTGCGCAAACCCGATATCGCGTCCATAGGTCTGGCCGACATAGGCGGCAAAGAGCGCATTCGGCGGCGTGCCGATCAGCGACCCCATGCCGCCGATCGTGGCCGCATAGGCAACGCCCAGCATCAGCGCGCTTGAGAACCGATCGCCTTCGGGTCGCCCGAGGGTCAGCGAGGCGGCGATAGGTAGCATCACGATGGCCGCGGCGGTGTTGCTGATCCACAGGCTCAGGAATGCCGTGGCCAACATCACCCCGCCGATCAGGCGCTCAGGCGCGTCTCCCACGATGCCGAGAATCCAGAGCGCGATGCGTCGGTGCAGCCCCCAACGCTCGATCGCGCGCCCGATCAGGAAGCCCCCGAGAAACAGGAACAGGATCGGGTGGACGTAAGAGCCGGCCACCGCGTCGAACGGTCCCAGCCCAAAAACGGGTGCGAGTACGAGCGGCGCAAGCGCCGTCGCCGCCAGTGGCAGCGCGCCCGACATCCACCAGACTGCCATTGCGAATGCGATCCCGGCCGTGCTCCACGCGTCTGGGGACAAGCCGCCGGGCGGCGGGAGGAGCGCCACTACGCCCGGTCCGAGGAGCCCAGTCAGGAGTGCAATTGGATGCATGCCGAAGACTACGTCGGGCGGAACCGGCAAGACAAGACCCGGCAAACGTTACGAAACAGATATTCTGACCAAGGATCGCTGTGCGCCAGCAAAACCATGGTATGTCTGAGTTGCATTGGAAGGGGCCAAATCCGTGCAAAACACCAACAGTGAAACCCGCAAGCGCCTGATCCTCGACCCTGAGGGTTTTGCCGAAAAAGAACGGCTTGTCTCTTATGAAATGGGAAACGCGCTCTTGATGCTGAACCTCGAACTCCAGCGAAACTTCGGACTGCGTGCCGAGGAGTATCAGGTATTCATGCTGATCATCCTGTCGACGGTCCAGCGCTTCGTCCGAAACCCAGGATCCGAGGTCATGTTGCTCGGGTGAGCGGCCATGCCACCCGAGGCGTCCGGTTCAATCTCTCGCCGTCGGATCGCGGAAACCCTGGACATACCGTTCGAGACCGTGCGCCGGACGGTTGCCAGTCTGCTCGCGCGCGACTTGATCGTCGAGCACCGCCGTGGCGTGCGTGTCCACGCCCGGCGGCACGCTCTCACATCTGAGCGACAAAGCGCTGCCCGAGCGTATTGCGCGCAGGTTCCTGTCCGTGAGTAACATGATGGCGAGGCCGGGTGCGGCGAAACTGACAGTATCAGGGTGAGATGGTTTGCCGCTTCTGGCCCTTTGGAGCCTTGGTACGGCCAAATACGGCAAAAAGGGTTCGCAATGTGAAGTGTATGTATGAACGGCAAATGGAGTTCTGCTCTTCAGTGTGACCGGAATGTCTGGCCTTCGCAACGACCGACACATACGTCCCGAATTGTGTGAATTCGTGATCCCCGGGCATTTGTAGGTGTAGCGAGCGGCCGCTTCGGCGGGTCGCACCTCAGCATCGCTCACTGTCATCGGAGGTCGGCTCTGTCCCGAACGTGGCTTGAACAACGATCAAAATTGCAGTTTTGCAGGGTCGGCTCCTTCCCGCTCTTTGTCGCTCGTGTTTGCGCGTATTGCGCAACTCAAAAGTTTCGCACCGCCAGAAACTACCCGTGAAATCAAGGTTGCGGTGTGGTGGATGAATCTGGTGTGGGTCGTTCACTTAAGCAAACCGAGACACATTCGCGCGCGTTGGTGAGATCAAAGAGCGGATCGGTCTTCTGATGCCGATGGCGACCGGCGCGCTGGTGCAGTCCGTCCCCGAGCCCAACGGCTATATCACCGGCAATTTTGCTGAGGACGCGTTCGGTCTTCCGTCGCTTTGCGAGCGGGCGCCCTTCGTGACGGTCCGCACACAGGGCGCGATCGGTCGGCCGGCGTTCTAGGCTATGCTCATTCCAAGCCGGATCGCGAACATCGAGAATTGCTCCGAGCCGTGCTCCCGCCAATTCACCGCGAGTGTCGAGGCACTCGAATTCCCGCTATCCATGTAAGATGGCGTCGACGATCTCGCCCACGCATTCGTCATCGAATGCCCGGAAGAGTTCTCCGAGTAGCCCCGTCACTGCTGGGCTTCAGTACCACTAGGGCGATGCATCGTTATCGGGCGGCGGCCTTCCATATGCACACCATCGGGCAGCATGATCCACGCACCTGCGCCGACCAATATTTCCTCATTCACCATGAAAAGGTGAATGGTCGCCTCCAGCCGGGTGCCGTCGATCATCGCCTCGGCTTCCATGAGCACGCGGGGCAGATCGTCGATGTTGCAGCCGTCACCGGCCAAAACCCCGATATCGGCGGAGTTGAGCTGTTCGAGATTGGCAAACGGAGAGTCCGTGGCGCTGCTTAAATTCCATCGCTCATCCGGGACGAAGCTTATGTCGTACATGAGCGGCCCTTCCGGCGAATGCAATAGCATTCCAACTGACTCGTCATGCGGAAGAATGTCGGCTTTTTGATCCGGCTCTTGCGGAAGTTGCCGGACAATCGTGCCGAACTTTCCTATCCCGGGTCCGTTGTCGACAATCCAAGGACCGACAAGACCGTCACGCAATTCGGCCTCCCATCGGTGCGGGGGTATGTCGCAAATGCTGTCGGCGGCGGCCGGGGCGGCAATGAGGCTGAGAGCGAGTGCAAGATATTTCATATTGGCTTTCGATCAGAGAGTGTTGGCGTTTGCGGGGACGTGCCGACAGGCGAGGATAGGCTTCACTGTGACTCCGAGGGCGAGTTGGCCTGTGGAAAATCCGGGCCTCTGCGCGTTGCCCAATTGGCGGCCTTCTCACCCAAGCGGGCAAATTTGTCGGACATGCCCGATAGCTTCGCCTCCCATTCGGGGTTTGCGGTCTGACCTTCGATCTTTGCGAAATAGACCTGAAGCATGCAGGCGATTGCGAAAGGCTCTATCAACGCGGCCTTGAAGGCCCATGCGAAAAGGATAGCAAATATGAAACCTCCCGCTGCCCAAGCCCCGGGGATCATGTAGACCACCGCCGCGGCAGGCGCGAGCATGACAAGAAAGACCGCCGCGCTGAGCCCGTAGACGAAAAGCATCAACCAGAAGGCATTCCCGAGCATCGGTTTGTAGTTTTGCCCGTAAAGCACCAGCGCCGTCTGTGCATCCTTCCACGGATTTTCGGATTTTTCGCGGATGAGATAGGCTAGGATCACCTCGTCGATCAGGCCGACGGCGAGGCGCAGGAATGCCCTGACGATCCCCATCACCTGATTGACGCCCGGGATGGGCAGAAAATTGGCGATGCCTTGGATCAGCCCGGTCACGGCCCGCAATACCCCCTTGATCAGCAGATCCACACCAAAGAGGACATTGGCTGTCGCGAAGCGGTCCTGAACGATCTTGCGTGCATGTCCGACCTGTGCACCGCCGGCGGGCAGGTCTCGCCCTTCAAGGGCCTCGACCATGACGGCAATATGCCCCGCCTTGACGATATAGAGGATGTATTGCCTCATAAACAGAATGATCCCTGCGGTCACGACAAATCCGATGGTCCCGCCCCAGAACACCGACTGCGCGCGGAAATCTTCGTCACCCGCCGCTCCGATGCCCCAGCCTATGCCAGCGCCGGTTCCTGTCGTCACGACATAGGCAACGGCGATCGCGAAATAGACAAACATACGGAACAGCACGAAAGGAAAGGTTTTCCTCATGAGGCCAAGCGCCTCGCGCATCGAAAAATCCCACATTTTCTTCCCCTTAAAAGTCTATGAATTTCAATGGCCTATCGCAACTTTGCATCAAATGCATAGTGCATATGCACTACCCTGTTTCGTTTTTCAGCCGCACCACAAAGGGCACCGCAAAACTGCCGGACAAGGCTCATTCGGCGCTGATCGACTGCCGCGCCAGCACGTCTTCGCCGGAGAGATAAAGCAGCTCATAAACACCCACTGCCTCCGGCATCGTCATCGTCAGAGGGTTGCCGGCCGATATCTGCACATCACTCACCGCCTGATCCACTTCGCCCCCGGCGGGAACAAGAACGATCCGGTCCGATCCGCCACCCGGACCCTGCCACGCCACCTGCACCGATGCGCCGGGCGAAACCGTGGCGGGCACTGCAAGCCGCGCAGAGGGCAGGGTGACTTCAAGCGGCCTTCTGGCGATCACCTTGCGCGCTTTGCCGAGGACATAGCGAAGCTCGTAAGATCCCGTCTCTTGCGGTAGGCGCAGGGACACGGTCGGAGTGTCCCGTGCATTGGAATAGCTTTCGTATTCCGTGTCCGCTGCATCAGCGCGCGCGATACTCAGATAGTCGCGCGAACCTCTCGGGCCTGTCCATTCCACCTCAACTTGGGTGCCTCGGACGGCAGTATCGGGTGCAGTGATCGTCGCCACCGCTTCGGTCAGGGTGATGTTCCTAGTCTCCAGCGTCCGGGGGCCTTCATCCAGGATGTAGCGCAGTTCGTATGTGCCCGGATCGCTTGGCATCGTCAATGAAACCTCCGGCGCGCGGGTATATTCGTATTCGAAATATTGACCCGGTTTGGTATCGGGCTCCGCGATGGAGACATAGTCGCGCTGATTGCCTGGTCCGGTCCAACCGACAGTGATGTCACTACCGGCCATCGCGGTGTCGGGCGCGGAGATCGTAGCGCTTGCTTCTGCAACGGTAATGGTTCTGGTTTCCAGCGTCCGGGGGCCTTCATCCAGGATGTAGCGCAGTTCGTATGTGCCCGGATCGCTTGGCATCGTCAATGAAACCTCCGATGCGCGGGTGTATTCGTAGTTGATATATTGACCCGGTTCGGCATCCGGCCTCGCGACCGAGATATAGTCGCGCTCATTGCCCGGCCCGGTCCAGCCCACCACGACATTGCTGCCGACCGAGGCGGTGTCGGGCGCGGAGATCGTGGCGCTTGCTTATGTCAGGGTGATGGTCGCGCGTGCCAGCACGGTGTTGTCCTGTGACGCGACATATCTGACCTCATAGTCACCGGGCTTGGCCGGCATGACAAGGTCCGCGGGACTGCCCTCGCGCGTATAAACGAAGTTAACGTAGCCGGTTTGCCCCGGCTCGCTCACGGCGATGTAGTCACGCGCATAGTCCGGCCCTGTCCATTCGATCGGTACGGGGCTGCCGACCTCGGCCTCGGCGGGCGGGGCAAGCGACACGTCGACTGGTGTCACCTCGACCTGCGTCGCGGTGAGGGCGCGGCTATCCGTATCGTAGTATCTGATCTCGTATTGCCCGGGGATCATCGGCATTTGCAGGGATGTGGGCGAACCGCCCTCGACATAGCTGTAATTGATATATGCGTCCTCTCCCGGTGTGTGCACCGAGACATAGTCGCGATCCGCGCCCGGCCCTTTCCAGTCCACGTCGATATCCGATCCGGCAAGCGCGGTCTCGGGTGCCGAAACTGTTGCGGTTGGTTGCGGTTTGGTGAAGGAGACAGAGACGGTGAATGGGTCGGCGCCGTTTTCGACCTCGAAGGCGGTTTCCCGGTATTCCTCGGTCTCGATCCAGAGCGCGCGGGCGCTATAGGTGCCCGCCTCAAGCTCAAGCACGGGGCTTGCCACGGCCTCGTTTTCCAGCAGCGACTGGTCGTCGCCCGAAGGCATAACGCTCCACACGACGCCGGCTTCTAGCGGCGCGCCGCTGTCTTCGATCATTGCGCGAAACGTCACGGCGACAGGCTGAGGCGGGGCAGGCGGGGCGGTTGCCACCTGCTCAAGCGCGCCCGACAGCTCGCTGGCGTTCTCGGCCAGAAGGAACTTGCCACCGGTCTCGGTCGCAAGGCATTCAAGCTGCACCGCCGCATCGCCATCCACATCGAAGCCGATGACATGCGCGGTAAAGTCGATGCCCGTCTCCTCCAGCCTGCGCCCGACAGCGCAGGGGTCGGCATCGCAGGTTTCGATCCCGTCCGAGATTAGGATGACCGTGGCCCGCTCTTCGGTATAAACCAGCCCTTCCGCCGCACGCAGGACCGCATCGGAAAGCGGCGTCTTGCCCTTCGGCTTGATGTCGCCAAGCTGCGCCAATATCTGATCACGGGTCCCGACCTCGGGCGAGACCAGCGTCTCGATATCGTTGCATTGCCCCCGCTCGCGATGGCCGTAGGCGACAAGGCCGAGGGCCGCATCCTCGGGCATCCCGCCCAGCAGCTCGCGCAGCGCGCTCTGGGCGATGGTAATCTTCGCGGTACCGTCGATCTGCCCCCACATGGAGCCCGACCCGTCGAGCACGATCGTCGTGCTGCCTTCCTGGGCGGTCGCGGCTGCGCCTATGAACGTAGCGGCGAGAGCGGCGAAACCGTTGGTGCGAAGCTGCTTCATAATCAGCGGTCCGCGCAGTCGAAGGTGAGATCGGCCGTGTAGCTTTTGCCCGTCTCGCGCGATTTCAGGTCCTCGGAAAAGCGCACGCTGTCCTCGGTGATCTGAAACTCCGTCCCGGCGGCAGGCGCCGCCACGATCCGATAGCTTTCACCCTCGCTCTCGATCTCGATCGTGCCTTGCCCGGAGTCGCGGATGACAAAAAGTTTGGCAGACATGGGCGCGCTCTCGTCGGTCCGCGCCTCGATGGCACTCGCACCATCCCATCCGCCACAAAAGAGCGCCTCGTCGATGGTTTTCCCGTCGATCGTGCCGGTGACACGTCCGGTGAAACCTCGGGCGCTGGCCTCGCGCAGCGCACAGTCGATGGTCACTTCGATTTCGGCGCTGTCTTGGCCCACGGTCGGGCCCGAGAAGCTGGCGCTGTCCTCGCCGACCTGCCACTTTGGCGCGTCGGGGCCGGGGCGAAAGCCCGGGTTTATTCTAAGTTCCCGACCGTCGATTATGAGCGTGCCATCGCCGCGATCGGCGGGCACAAGATAGCTGAAACTGAAGACGTAGCCATCACCGTTCTCGTCGCTCATGCGGCGGTCGTCGCCGGCGCTGCGGGCCTGACGCTGCACGTCGTTCTGCCAGCTTGAGCAGTCGAGCGGCACTGAGAAGGGCGTGCCATCCACCGTGCCCTCGGCCACACCAGGGACCGGCGGCGTCTGCGCCCAAGCGCTGATCGACAAGTTGGTCAGAATGAATGAAAGTGTCAGCGAACTGCAAAATTTGAAGGAAAGCAAGCAACTACTCCGGTTAAAACTTCGTTTGAGCAATCAAAGCCGAAGTCCTCAGCGCTTGGAAATAGGGTGAACGCCCTACGCCGGAAGGAAGATGCTAAACAAGCGCGGTCCAGATCGCTGCGCGTGAGCGTAGTTTCAGACGCGAAAGCACGGCCTCGCAATGCCTACGCGCGGTGTGCGACGATATATCAAGCTGTTCGGCGATCTCGATGGACGACAGCCCCTTGAGCATCATTTCCATGACTTGCGTCTGCCGCGCGGTCAGGCCGAATTTCTTCGCCGTCCGCACGATACTTGCTGTATCCAGGGTGGGCACGCTTTCAAAGATGATCCAGGACTTGGCCGCGCCCGGCAATGCAGGGCCCGGAAAGGCGGACCCGCTTGTGCCGTCCTGCGCAGGACCGGTGACGATACGGCTGCCCGGCCAAGCCTTCAACGCCTGATCAAGGGCTGCCTCGTTCACGGCGCGATCGAAGGCTTGGCCAAAGCCTTGCTGAAACGCGGGCAAAACCAGCCGTAGCAGATCGGCCGTTCGCGTTCCCTCGAAGCCAGGGTCGTCCTCGCCGGTAAATCCAAATGCGAAAACCGCCTCTCCCACCGGCAAAGGGCAGGTCATCCCGATGACATGGTGCATTCCGGCGGGTTCGAACGCCTCGCGGAAAAAGCGGGTGTTTTCGATCAATTGGCGGTCCTTGAGGCGGTTTTCGTGATGCACGCCGGCCCCCATCTGACGGCGGCGGCGGTTGATCTCTTCAAGCTCGCAATCACTCATGAGCGCATTGCCATCTTGGTCAAAGCCACGGAAAACCTCGCCAAGATAGGCCTCGATCTGTGGTCCGACGCCAATCTCGACAAAAGGCAGCTCGGACCCAAGCGGATATATCGCAAAGGCGCGCGCTGCACCGACCAATTGCTGCAAGCTGGAGAGGATACGCCTGACGCGCGCCGTGTCATCCAACCGCTCGGTCAGCAGATGGGTCTGCGTGGCGGCGATGGTTGAAAGTTCGTTTTCGGTCAGGCTCAACTTCATTGCAAGATCATAGGGCACTTGCCCCATTCACTCAATCCCGACGAGCGTGACCTTGGGCCGCGAGCGATTGTTATAGGGCGTATGACCTATACCTGTGGTCGATCCGCTCGGGTACGACTTGAAGCATGCCGTTTCTCGCTCACCGTCTCTTAGCCTCTCTTTTGATGTGTATCTTCGCCAATCGTGCGCTGGCGGAGGCTCTGACGGTCAGCATTTCCGTCCTCGATCCCGAGAGTTTCGCACTGGGCGCGCCCACGGGCGACACCCGCTGGGTAATCGAAGGGGCGCAGGATTTCGTGCTTGCCGAACAGCATGGCGCGGTATCCTCAATGCGCTTCGATCTGTCGGCAGGGCAGTATCGCGTGACCGTTTGGGAGGTGGACAGCAAGGCCGCCGCAGAACAGGTCGTGACCCTGCCGGAGGGCGGGGCGGCACAGGCCGCGCTGACGCTTTCCGAGATGAACAGCGCGCTTGTTGCCGAAGTGCGGGCACGCACGTCGAAGCCCGAACCCGAACCAGAGGCCGCGCCAGAAGCGCGCGCAGAGGCGCGCTCAACCGCCCCGGAAGAGAGCGTCCCGGCCAAGGGCGCCATCGCGCCGCTCGGGCTAGTGGCTGCGCCGGGGGATGTCATCGAGCTTGCGCTTCCGCAGATCACCGATGCCGCCAACGACAGGCTTGCGCTTTCGGACGGGGGGCAGGGCTGGATCTGGTCATCGGAGCGGGGCAGCCGCGATGTGATGGCCCTGAGCGCGCCCGAAACGCCGGGCGCCTATACCGTCGAATATCTCCAAGTGCCGGAAATGACCGTGCTGGTCGAGCTGGAGCTGAGGGTGAGATGAGTATGTGGCGCGTGATCCTTGCCGGGCTGGCCGTGCTCGGGGCCACGCCGGGCGCCGCGCAGGACAAGGTTGCCCCGGGGCTTCTGGACACGGGCTTTGTCGTCACCAACGACGCCTTTGCCGTCAAATGCAATTCGAACACCGCCGCCTGTGTCTCACCCGGCAAGGATGCGCCCGCGATCAGCCCGCCCGAAGGCTATGCGTTCCTTGTCGCCGATGTGGCGAAAAGGGCGGATGCCTGGCTCACGTCTCTTGGTTTTCCGAGCACCCAGATAGAGCGGCTGGACGGGCGCCACCTGATCCGGCTGGACACATCTGCCATCGAAGACGCGGCTGGCTAT
Source organism: Roseovarius sp. (assembly GCA_035268705.1). Lineage (GTDB taxonomy): Bacteria > Pseudomonadota > Alphaproteobacteria > Rhodobacterales > Rhodobacteraceae > Roseovarius. The sequence goes on from DATFKJ010000406.1 coordinate 15,222, forward strand.
GTGACGCACCACAAAAATGGGATCAAGGAGCTGACCCTGCCGCTCGGCAATGCAAAAAAGGTTTTTTCAGAGACAACCGCGGCGCCGACCCGTGACAACGTCTTTCTGGAACTGGGTGACGAAACGCGCGAGCGCCTTGGAGATCTGGCCTATGACATCGATCGATTTTACTATGGCCATCGGGCTGGCGGCACTATCGCGCACGAGCTGCTGCACACCCGGATCGATCCGCCGCCCGATATGCTTTGGCTGAACGAAGCCATGTCGCGAGCCGTCGGCAATGCCTGGAACATCAAGCGCGGCTTCCCGAAAAAGCGCGTTCATGCCATGCGGCTCGACAAGCCTTTCAACGACAACAGCGTTGATGCCAGGGGGTTTTCCTATGGCTATGCCAAATCGCATTTTTTGCTGACTGTCGGCCTCAAAGCAGGGTCCCCCGACTGGGTCGGCTACTTGTCGAAGTTCGGCAAGATGACGGACCCGGACATGGGCGGGATGGATTACCTCTATGACAAGATGCCGCCCGGTCTGGCCTTTCCCGAAGCCTTCCCCAGATATCTGGCCATCATGAACATAGTTGTCCCGCGCGGCGCAAGCCCACCGTTCAAATGGTCAAGCCTCAAGGCACCCGATCCAACCTGGCGGCAATTCGAAACCGAACAGGATCTGCTTTTCACAAAGATCGCTATGCCGAAAATCCGGCAACGGGCCAGCTTCTCAAACCATAAAGATATCCGCAGCAGCGTCTCGCCTTTCGCCGCCGATCCGACATTGCTCAACCGGACCACGCTGGAATTTGACAGCGGGCTTCCCGAGCATGATCGCCTGATGCTGGCGCGGATTTCGATCGAATATGCGCCGCAGCCCGACCACCTGAGGCTGATCTTTGAACACCGGCGCATCGACGAACTGAAGCACAGCTATCTGACGCTGGCCGATGGCGAGTTCGACGCCGGTTATGTCAGGGTCGCGAATGTGCCACCCACGCCTGATGATGCGATGGGGTTCGGCTATGTGCTGCGCGTCGGCTTCGAGCCGGTCGATATCGAGATCCCGTCCTGCATCGAGGTCGGAGAGGAGGCGGAAATCGACCTTGTCGGATTTACCGAAGAGGAGGCCGACAACCTTTACTTTCTGGCCTCGGCCAATGCCGACCTCGATGGCAAGAAGATCACCGCGCTGACACCGGGGCCGCTGACCGTGACGGCCGTGATTGAATCGCACAAAACCCGTCCGCCCAACAACTCGGACGACCCCGGCAAGTATGCATGGCCGGCGCGCGAGGTAGAGCTTGCGCCGTCACGCATTGCGCCCAAGGGTGGGTGCAGCTGTAACGCGAAAGACCTGCTGGCCATCGCCAACCCGCGGATGATGGCCGCAATGGACCAGATCAGCCGCGCTTTCGGCGATGAAGATACGCCGTCGGAGATGATAGCCGCCTTGGCCCCGTCATTGATGGGAACGGAGCTGCCCGAAGGTCATTCGACCGGCTACATGTCGATGGTCGCAGGCCCTCGTTCAATGCGCGGTGAGGTATGTGCCGATCCGCTGACGACGCGCGAGAGCGGCGAGACGACGATCCTGTCGCTTTATACACCTTCGGTTCCGACCCTTATGGGCGGGTTCGACGGTTTTGCGGTGGCGCATGCAGGGTGGGGCGGCTGGCCTCCCAACTCGACTGCGGCACTTCACCTTGAAATGCCGGTGGCTCCGCAAGACTTGGAAACTGGGCGCACCTATCCCGCCAAGCTTGCCGGCCTCCAGCGCGCGGGCTGGTTCCCGATGTTCGCGGCGTATGACGGCACCTTCCATGACTTTATCCCTTATCAAGAGGCGTTTACCGGGCAAAGCGAAACCGTCTTTCCACAGAAGGTCGCCGGGACAGTTACCGTTACCGAGGTCACAGATGGCCAAATCGAGGGACATTTCCTGGTGGCCGGAACTGGGCTCCACCACGATATCCGCCACTGGCTGCGCGCTGGCACCGAAGATACGTTCGAACGCGAAGGCACGGAGACCGGTGTTGCAGTGCGC
>DATFKJ010000407.1:0-5087 GCA_035268705.1 Roseovarius sp.
TTTCGTCACCGCGCCCGATCAGGTCGGCGCAGGCCAGTGCGGCGGCCTCGGAGACGCGGGCAAGGCCCAGTGAAAGCATGCGGTCATTGAAATCCACAGGGGCTGTCATGGTAAATCCTTGTTGTTTTATGCCGCGTCAGCATTAGCGGCCCGGGGTGTCGCGCACAAGAGTGCGATCAAACGGTTTCGATGCGCAGGGCGACGGGCGAGGTGGCCATGACGTCGAGTTTCGACATGGCCTCAAGCGCGGTGTCCAAGGCGCTACGGGTCGTTTTGTGGGTGACGACCAGCACCGGGGCGGTGCTGTCGTCGTGGCGGTACTGGCGCATCCGGTCGATGGAGATGCCCGCCTCGCCCAGAACGGTGGCCACCTTGGCCAGAGCGCCGGGTTTGTCGTCAAGCGCCATGCGAAGGTAGAAGGGCGCAGGCGTTACGGCGCGAGCGGGTTTGGCCTTGTCCAGTTTGTCAGCGGGCTTGCCGAAGGTGGGCAGGCGCACGCCACGGGCGATATCCATGACATCGCCCATCACCGCGCTGGCGGTGGGGCCTTCGCCCGCGCCGGGGCCGCGCAACACGATCTGTTCGACCATGTCGCCTTCGAGCACGCACATATTGGTGCCGCCTTCCAGTTGGCCCAGAGGGCTGCTGGCCGGGACGAGGCAGGGCGACATGCGCTGTTCCAGCCCGCGGCCCGTCAGTTGCGCCACGCCCAAAAGCTTGATGCGATAGCCCATATCGGCGGCGTGGTTGATATCCTCCAGGGTGATCGACTGGATGCCTTCCAGCTCAACGGCGTCGAAATCGACCTGTGTTCCAAAGGCGATGGAGGACAGAATCGCCAGTTTGTGACCTGCGTCAATGCCACCCACGTCGAGGTTTGGATCGGCTTCGAGGAAGCCCAGTTTATCGGCTTCTTCAAAAAGCGCGTTATAGCCTTGGCCAGTGGCCTGCATCCGGGTGAGGATATAGTTGCAGGTGCCGTTCATCACGCCCATGACGCGGGTGATCTCGTTCCCGGCCAGCCCCTCCATCAGCGATTTGATGACTGGGATGCCGCCCGCAACGGCGGCCTCATAGCGGATAGCGCGATCTTGTTTTTCGGCAAGTTCTGCAAGGGCTTGGCCATGATGGGCCAGCATCGCCTTGTTGGCAGTGACGACGTGTTTGCCAGCCTTGAGCGCCGCTTCGGTCGCCGCCTTCGCGGGGCCGTCCGAGCCGCCCATGAGTTCCACGAAAACATCCACGTCGTCGCGGGTTGCAAGGGCGACTGGATCATCTTCCCATGCGTAGTCCGACAAGGTTACGCCGCGATCCTTGTCGCGGGTGCGGGCCGATACGCCCGTGATCGTGACCGGGCGACCGGCGCGATCTTCCAGCAGGGCGGCCTTTTGGCGGACGATCTTTACAACGCCGGTGCCCACGGTGCCCAATCCGGCGATACCAAGGCGCAGGGGGTCAGTCATGGGGCTTCTCCGATCGGTCTTTGTTTTATGGGTCTGGAAGGGCGATGTAACGGGTTCCTGCGGGCCTTGCAACGCGGGTTTTCACGGGTTCAGGGTTGGCGAACGCCTTGTGACATCCGTGCCCGGGTGCCACCGTCCACCACGGTGCCTTTGAGACGCGCGGCGCGGCTGCGCAGGCGGGTGATCCGGGTATCCAGGGCGGCTTGGCTGTCGTCGGTGATCTGCGCGCCGGGGGCCTGCGCGCGCAGGGATTCCGCCGGTACCAACGCGGGGTAGGGGGCATCGCGCGCGCCAAGGGCGGCATCCTCTTCCAGTTCGGGAAACTGGCTACAAGCCGCGAGGGCGGTGGCGGCGACGAGGCAAGAGAGGGCAAGGTATCGCATGAAACACGGGGCCTTTCGGGGCGGGTGTAACCCTATTGCCATTCTTTGGGCGGGATGGGCAAGCGGGGCTTTGAGCTGAACATCTGTTCAGATAATGTATCGCCATGGCAAGGACGCAAGGATCTCACTCTGGAATCACCGGCCCGAAGGTGCGCGAAGCGGCGTTGAGCCTTTTCGCGAAAGATGGCTATGCTGCTGTTTCCATGAGACAAATTGCGGCCGAAGTCGGTGTGCAGGCGGGGGCGCTGTATAATTACACGCCTGACAAGCAGACGCTTTTGTTCGATCTGCTCAAAGGTCACATGGAAGAGTTGTTGGAAGCCCGTGCCGAAACACCGGTGCCGGGGTGCCCGGCGCGGGCCTTGGAGCAATTCACCCGGTTTCATATCCGGTTTCACCATGAACGACCCGAGGCGGTTTTCATCTCCTACATGGAGTTGCGCAATCTGATGCCGGAAAACTTCGAGGTAATTGAAGGGCTTAGGCGGAATTACGAGGATCAGCTGGAAGATATCCTGCGGCGCGGCGTGGCCAGCGGCACCTTCGATGTGGCCGAGCCGAAGATCGCCACCATGGCGGTGATCGCCATGCTGACCGGGGTCAACACGTGGTTTCGCGAAGGTGGACGGCTGAGCCTGCCCGAGGTCGAAGAGATATACTGGCACATGGTGCGCAAGGCCGTGACCGCGCCGCAGCGTATCGAATCAGAGTTAACTGCCTGAAATAAAGAATAAATCCTGATCTGCATCACGTCGGTATTCTGTCGGTATCGCGTCGGTGCCAGCGGGCGGCATGACCGGGATTAACACCCCGTGCGCTGTCAGCGCGCGGCCAGCACGGTCTCAAGATCGGCCTGCATCCTGTCGACGGCTTGCGCCAGATCGGCGATGAAGGCGCGCCCCGCGATGGATTGCGTGGCGTAACCCGGGGTCAAAATCGAGACGCTGTTGGAAATACGAGGCCGGAATCGCCGAATTGGCAGGCGTGCATCCTCGGCCGCCTGAAGCAGGTGGCTGTAGGCGGTGATCATGTCGCAGACCATGACACAGGCCCCGGCGGCCACGAACTGTAGGCCGGGCAGCGAGGTGCGCAATTCGAGCCGCTTGTTGAAGTGACAGCCCGCCGCGCGAAAGGCGGCTTCGGTCTGCACGGCGGTCGGGTGTTCATCGAACAAGACAGCCATGGGGCGGCCATCCAGATCGGCGGGCGTGACCACCTCGGCCCCGGCAAGCGGATCGTCCGGCGGCAGGATGCAGACGCACTCCAGATCGTAGTCGCGTTGCTTGATCGACGCGCGTGGCGTGGGTGTCTCGGAAAAGCCCACGTCGAATTGTTGTGAGGCGATCAGATCCTCGATCAGGTCGGACGACCGCATGATGAGCGAAACCTGCAAATCATCGCGCCCGTCTAGAAACCGGGTAAGCAGTTGCGGCAGGAAATAGCTGGAGGCGGCCGGGTGGCAGGCGATTTGCAGCTTGCCCGATTGCAGGGAACTGATCCGGTCGAGCGTGCGTTCGGTGCGTTCGACGCGGCCGAGAATTTCCTCGCACTCCTCAAGAAAAAAATAGGCCTCGGGCGTCGGTGTCAGCTTGCCTTGGGTGCGCATGAAAAGGGCAAAGCCAAGTTGATCTTCCAAGGTTTGCACCATGGTGGAGACCGCGGGCTGTGTGCGGCCCACGGCGCGGGCGGCTTGTGAAATGGAGCCTGAGCGCATGACTTCGCGAAATGTGGAGAGTTGTCTGAGGGAGAGGTGCAAGGGATATAAACTCAATTGATGAACTTAAAGATATTATGAAATTGATTTTATATCCACTGTCCAGTGTTATGGACGCAAGCCACGCAAAAACATGTGGCATCGGGGGGCTGATGGACAAATTTGCCAAATATCTGCTGACGGCGCTGATCTGTATCGTGGCACTGGGCCAGTTCGTTCAGGTCATCACGCGCTATGTTTTGCAAGTGCCGGTTATGGGGCTTGAGGAAACCATGCTGTACCCGACGCTGTGGCTTTATATCCTTGGGTCGGTCAATGCCTCGCGGGAAAACACCCACATCCGGGCCAATGTGCTTGAGATCTTCATCAAGACCGAGCGGGGCCATACCATTCTGGCCATTATCGGCGAGATCATCAGCCTGATCGTCGGGCTGTGGCTGCTGACTTGGGCGTGGGATTACACGCAGTATGCGTGGCGTGTCTGGCGCGAAAGCCCAACGCTTTATATCCCGACATTTTATTCCGACATCGCCTTGGTCGCCGGTTTGGGCCTGATGATGGTCTACACCGCATGGCACCTGTGGGGGCATGTCCAAGCCTTGCGTACAGGAGATACGGCATGATCGAGATCGCGCTTATCGCCATCGCCATTCTGGTGATCACGCTGACCCTTGGTGTGCCGCTGCCGTATTGTTTCGGTGCTGCGCTGATGGTGATGTATTTCGTCGGCGACGTGACCATGAAGGGCATGATGCTGTGGGGATTCCAGCAGTTGGGCAACCCGGTGCTGTTGGCCATTCCGTTGTTCGCTCTGGCAGGTACGATCATGTCGGCAAGTGGGATTGCCGCATCGCTTTTGCGGTTCGTGAATGCCTTTATCGGCCATATTCGCGGTGGTTTGGGCGTTGTCGCCGCGGTGTCCTGTGCGGTCATCGGGGCAATCTCGGGGTCGGGCCTGACCGGGATCGCGGCCATCGGGCCGCTGCTGATCCCGGAGATGGAAAAGCGCGGTTATCCGCGTGAGTATGCCACCGCGCTGATTGCCAATTCGTCGATCCTTGGGCTGCTTATTCCGCCTTCGGTCACGATGATTGTCTATGGCTGGGTGACGGATACGTCGATTTTGGCCTGTTTCCTGGCGACGCTTGGGCCGGGCCTTTTGATCATGGTGGCCTTTTCGATCATCAATATCGTGATGTCGCGCAAGTTCGATCTGGTGCTGGATGACAAGCCCAGTTTCTCGGAGCTGACGGGCGAAGTGGCCAAACGCGGCTTGCACGCCTTTCCGGCGCTTTTGATGCCGGTCATCATTCTGGGCGGCATCTATGGCGGTGTCATGACCCCGACCGAGGCCGCCGCCGTGGCGGTGATTTATGCCGTGCCTGTCGGGTTCCTGATCTACAAGGGATTGCGGTGGGACAATTTCCTGTTCGCGGGCAAGGAAGCGGCAACCGCCGTGGGCGCGATCATGATGATGATCCTGTTTTCCATGATCCTCAGCCAGATGTTCGTCTATGAGAGCATCCC
>DATFKJ010000408.1:0-3933 GCA_035268705.1 Roseovarius sp.
CCCAATCGTCAGCCAGATCGCCAAGATCACAAAATGCGGGCCGTTTTGGTCAGGCCACAACACCCGCCATAGGCGCCAATGCCGCAGAGCGGCTTAGTCCATACGCCCGGTCTGCAGGTGACACAATCGGATGCAGGTGCAGAATAAATGTCCATTTTGGGCTGTGGTTTCAACGGGTGAGCGCAGCACTTTAATCTTTTTGGAAAGATGGAGTGTGAGAGATGAAGTATCGTACGCGGACGTTTTATACGGACAAACAGAAATCCGAGATGTGGGATCGCTGGCAGCGCGGAGAGTCGATGAGTTCGATTGGGCGGTATTTCAATCGTGCGTCGTCTTCGATCTTCCCGCATTTGGCGCAGTTTGGCGGGATCAGGCCACTTGCCCGTAAGCGGTCGCGATTTGCTTTGAGCCTATCGGAGCGAGAGGAGATATCGCGCGGCTTGGTCGCAAATCAGTCCTTGCGTTCGATTGCCAAAAGCCTGAACCGGTCGCCTTCGACGATCAGCCGAGAGGTTCGCAGGAATGGCGGGCGTCAGACCTATCGGGCGGCGCGCTCGGATCAGCGGGCTTGGGACTGCGCAACACGGCCCAAACCATGTAAACTCTCGTTCAATGATCCATTGTACCAACTGATTGCACGCAAGCTGCGCCGGAAATGGTCACCACAGCAGATTGCTGGTTGGCTCAAGCGCAAGCATCCGGATGAGGAGCAGTACCGCGTGTCGCACGAAACGATTTACCGTAGTCTTTATGTACAAACCCGTGGGGTGTTGAAGAAGGAATTGCAGGAGTGTTTGCGCAGCCCACGTGCCATCAGGCGATCTCGCCATGCGACCCAGAAAGGGTTGAAGCTGCGCAAGATCAAGAATGCGATACCGATCAGTGAACGCCCTCCTGAGGTCGAGGACCGAGCCGTTCCGGGGCACTGGGAGGGCGACCTGATCGTGGGGTCCAACAACAGCTATATCGCCACGCTGGTGGAACGCCATTCCCGGTTTGTGATGCTCGCCAAAATCGAGAACAAAGACACCCAAAGTGTTGTCGCGGCCCTGATCAAACAAGCCCGCAAACTACCCAAAGAGCTGTATCGGTCCCTGACCTGGGACCGAGGATCCGAGATGGCCGGGCATGCAAAGTTCACCGTGGCCACGAAGATCGACGTCTTCTTTTGTGATCCACAGTCACCCTGGCAACGCGGCAGCAACGAAAACACCAACCGGTTGCTTCGCCAATACTTCCCCAAAGGCACTGATATATCAGGCTTTAGTCAAGCCAAACTCAGTGCCGTCGCACGCCAGCTTAACGAGCGGCCTCGAAAAACCTTGCAATACCAAACCCCGGCAGAGAAATTTGAAGCCTGTGTTGCAGCGATCAATTGAAACCACAGGGGCTTTGCAATCTTTCGTTCGTTCAGCCTGAACTGGTGCAAGCGGCCCTTTTCTGTCGCTCCTAGGCTGGACAGCGGACGGTGGGTCTTGCTTCGGGATGACAGGTATTACCCAACGCGCCATAGGCAGCACCCTTTTGCTTTTGAAGGGCGAACCCTGTTGACATTCCATCCCAGCCACTTCCATGCTTTTTGTCATGTTTGGCAAATCTTACCGGATAAAATTTGCGCCAGCTTGTGTCGCGCTTTTTGTCGCGACGTTTCTTATGTTCATGGCAGATCCCGCGTCCGCGCATGGAACCGAGCCTCATGTTTCCATGCAGGCTTCTGCGCAGGCCGTTGCGAATATCGGTCGGTATGATGCGGAACCCGGCTGCCATAAATCCGGCACTTGCGTCATTTTGTTGTTGCCCGACAATCCGTCACAGCAGTCATTGCAGACACGAACGATGGTCCTGTCTTTGGATTTCTCCCAGGTCTCTGCAGCTTCGATTCCTTCGGCAACAGATCCACCGCCGCCGCGCCTTTGACCCGATAGTCGTTATGCGCCCTGTCAGGGCGCGTCCAATCGGATCAAAGGAGATAAAGAATGACGTTCAGAAAACTGTTTTGCAGCGGTGCCGCGCTTGTGGTGCTTTCCGCCATGGCCTTGGCGCATTCCGGGGCCACCGGCGTCGTTAAGGAGCGCATGGATGCCATGAAATCCATGGGGGACGAGATCAAACGTATCAAGCCGATGATGTCCGGGGAGGCGGCATATAACGCCGATGTCGTCCGACAGGCCGCGCAACGCATCGCGACCGAGGCGGGAGAGGCAATGACCCGCAAGTTCCCGGAAGGTTCCACTGATCACCCGTCAGAGACCCTGCCGCGCACATGGCAGGAGTGGGAGCGTTTTACGGCGCTGGCGGATCAGCTGGAGGTCGCGGCCAAAGGGCTTGACCTTGCTGCGGGTAACAAGCGGCACGGCGACGGCCACATGATGGACGGCCAGTCCGGCATGATGGGTGGCGGCATGATGGGGGACCAATCGGATATGATGGGTGGTGGCATGATGATGGGTAACGGTGGTTTTCCTCAGGGCATGACCGCCAAGCAGATCGGCCAGATGCCCGCTGACGGCGCCTTCATGATGCTTACGCAGACATGCTCGGCGTGTCATGACAGATATCGCAAGGAAGATTCCTGATCATGCACCGTAGTCTGACCATTGTTCTGGTCCTCCTTTCGGTGGCCGGGCTTGGCGGCGTATCTCTCGTCGTTTGGCCCATCGGTGAAGTAACAAGGCTCGCAGAGCGTGACGGCGATGCGCAGCGAGGTGCCTATCTCGCAAGGGCGGGGGGATGCATCGCTTGTCATTCCGATGCCTCATCCGGGCGTCCAGCTTTGACCGGAGGCGCGCCGATCAAGACCAGCTTCGGCAGTTTTGTTGCACCAAATCTTGCCACCGATGAGACCTTCGGCATCGGGGGCTGGTCCGTCGAGGATTTCGCCCGCGCCGTGAGGCAGGGTATTGGGCCTGACGGGGCGCCCTACTACCCGGCGTTTCCCTATGCGTTTTACGGACATCTGACGGATCAGGACATTATCGATCTCTGGGCGGCATTTCAGAGCGTTCCGCCGCAGGAAGTCACCGGCGGCGACAACGATATTGTCTTCCCCTTCAATCTTCGTTTCGGGCTCAAGCTGTGGCGTGCGGCCTTTGCCAAGGGACCGCCCACCGCGCCCAACCCAGAGCAGAGCGATCCTTGGAACCGGGGGCGTTGGCTGGTCAACGGGCTTGCGCATTGTGGGGCCTGCCACACGGACCGAAACCTCGCAGGGGGGCGTCGTGCAAGCCAATATCTTGCTGGCAGCGATGACCTGCCGGGCGGCGGCAAGGCCCCACCAATCCGGCCAGAACACCTCAAGGAGGCGGGCTGGACGGTCACCTCGCTGGCCTATGGGCTGAAATCCGGCGTCATGCCGGACGGCGACACGTTTGGCGGTGGTATGGGAGAGGTCGTGCGTCACAGCACCGCTTGGCTATCCGAGGCGGACCGCAAGGCGATGGCCACCTACCTGCTCAACGAGGCCAAGACAGGGGGAGATGGCTGACCGAAAATCCAGCATCATTCTGGAATTGCGGTAAATGAACAGAAATCTAATCCGCCTTGCCATCTTCATCGCGTTTGCCGGCGCAGGTTAATATAACTTTGAAAAAAGCCGAGATACCGCAGCGACTGCACCTTGCGCATGTAGCGCAGCTGACGGCCACCCCGCGCAGGGCGGCGCGGTCATCGCCAATGCGCGCGCTGCAGCGTGCTTGCTGGAGCAATTGTCCTGAGGTTGTCGGCAAACCTGTCTCGGCTGCGCGCTCACGAAAAGTTGGGGCGGCACCGCGCCGTCTTGCATTGCGTCAGCTGGACACCCGCGAAAAGCTGGCTATGGTCTATTGGATGAGACAGCTTCGGTACATGCTCACACGCGTTCTTATGGTCTGGCTCGTGGCGGCCTTCGTCACGGGGTCTTTCGGCGCGGGTTCATCTGGGGCCGCAAGCAAC
>DATFKJ010000409.1:0-5150 GCA_035268705.1 Roseovarius sp.
AAGATCACCCGCTTGCCTTCGATCAGTGCGCGGTTGACGTTGAGCTTCAGGCGCACCCCCATGTTGCGGATTTGCTCGGTCGGTTCGATGAAGGTGCGGCCCATGTATTGGTTGCGGATGATCCCCATGGCGTAGGGGATGCCCGATTGCTGGCTGAACCCAATGGCCGCAGGTGTCCCGCTGTCAGGCACGGGGCAGACAAGATCGGCGTCCACGGGGGCTTCCTTGGCCAGTTCCACGCCGATCTGGCGGCGGGTTTCGTAGACTGATTTGCCCCCGATGATCGAGTCGGGGCGCGAGAAATAGACGTGTTCAAAGATGCAGAACCGCGATTTCTGCCGCCGGAAGGGGTAATGGCTTTCCACACCTTTTTCAGTGATAACAACCATTTCCCCGGGCTCAACCTCGCGTACGAAGCGCGCGCCGATGATATCCAAAGCGCAGGTTTCCGAGCTGAGAACCCAGCCATCTGCGACTTGACCAAGAACCAGCGGGCGTACCCCAAGAGGGTCACGCACACCAATGAGTTTGGTGCGGGTCATGGCCACGACCGAGAACGCCCCTTCGACCCGGCGCAGGGCATCTTCCATGCGTTCAGGGATGGTGCGTTGCAGGGAGCGGGCCATCAGGTGGATGATGCATTCGCTGTCCGAGGTGGATTGGAAGATCGAGCCGCGCTCGATCAGTTCCTTGCGCAGGGCCTCGGCATTGGTGATGTTTCCATTATGGGCAATCGCCGCCCCGCCCATAGCGAATTCGCCGAAGAAAGGCTGCACGTCGCGGATTGCGATTTGGCCTTTCGACCCGGCGGTGGAATAGCGCACATGCCCGATGGCCAGCGGCCCGGGCAGGGTTTCCATCAGCGATTGCTTGGTGAAGTTGTCGCGCACATACCCGAAGCGGCGGGCGCTGTTGAAACCGTGATCTGGATGATGGCAGACGATGCCACCGGCCTCTTGGCCACGGTGTTGAAGGGCATGTAGGCCTAGGGCCACAAAGTTCGACGCATCGGTTACACCGATCACGCCGAAAACGCCGCATTCTTCCTTTAGCTTATCGTCGTCAAAAGGGTGTGCGGGGGGCATATGTTTGGGCAAGGGGCAGCTCCGAATCCCGGTCTCGCGATTGCCCCCTAGATAAGGGCTGTGATGGCATATGTCACGAAACTATCACAGGAAACTTTGCCGCGCATTGCGCGCCAGCGTTTCAGAAGCGTGAAAGGACCACCCCGGCGGTGACCAAACCCGCCGCCAACACGCGATTGACCGAGATTGCGCGGGCCTCAAGCCCGAAAAGGCCGAAGTGGTCAATGATCAGGGCGGCGACGAGTTGTCCGAAGATCAACACGGCGGCAAGGGTCAGAACGCCCAGAATCGGCACGCTGTAAAGTGCCGCCCAAACAAGGAAGGCCCCAAGAAGCCCGCCGGACAGCAGGATCACCGGAGCCTGTGCCGATTGGATCATGGCGGGCCAGTGGCCAAACAAAACCGTGGCAATCACAAGGGCCGCCAGCCCTACAGCGAAGCAGATGGTCGTAGCCCCAAGGCTGCTGCCCATATGGCGGGCAAGCCCGGCGTTTATCGGGTTTTGCAAAGAGATTGCCACCCCGGCGATGGCCGTCAGCCCCAAAGCCACGAGATAGGAGTTCGACATGGGTCTTGTCCTTACTGGGGGGCGTCGCAGGCGCCGACAAGTTGTTCGTATTGTTGCGTGATCCAGCCAAGCGCCTCTTCGGGGTTGCCATCCTCGACCTTGTCGGTGAGGCGGCTGAAGACGCGGGCCGAGCGGCTGTCGTCGATCACTTGAATGTTCTGGCTGGTGATCACGGTTTCATAGACGAAATATGCAATGGCCACCAAGAGGATGCCGCGCGCCACGCCAAAGACGAAGCCAAGCCCCTGGTCCAGCCCGCCGAGGGCGGAGCGTTGCACGAGCGAGGAAAACAGTGGTGTGATAAAGGAGGCCACGATCAGCGCCACGGCGAATACGGCGGTGAAGGCGGCGATCATGCTCAGTTCGCAGCTATCGGCGATGAAATCGCCCACGACCGGAACCTCCTTGACCAATGGTTCAACCTGCGGGGCGAAGATAAAGGCCAGAAGACCAGCCACGATCCAGCCGGCAATCGCCAAGGCCTCACGTACGAAACCGCGCGAATAGGCCAGCAGCGCCGACAAGACAATGATCAGCGCGACAACGCCGTCGATGATGGTGAAACCTTCCATGGTTCTGTCCCTGTTGCGTGCGGCGCCTTACCCTGCACCGAAAATGTCACCTACAAATGCCGTCAGATCGCCCATTTGGGTCAACGTGAGGCCCGATTTGCCCCCAGGTTTCCCTCCCGCTGGCACGATTGCGGACGTGAAACCAAGTTTTTGCGCTTCTTTCAACCTGTTTTCGGTCTGCCCCACTGGTCGCAGCGCGCCGGATAGGCTGATTTCCCCGAAAACCACGGTTTCGGTGGGTAGGCTGCTGTCCTCTCTCGCGCTCAGAAGGGCGGCGGCCACTGCCAAGTCGGCGGCAGGTTCCGAGATCTTGATCCCGCCCGCGACGTTGAGGTAGACATCCAGCCCGGCAAAAGGGATGCCGCAGCGCGCCTCCAGCACGGCGAGGATCATGGCAAGGCGTGACCCATCCCAGCCGACCACGGCGCGGCGCGGTTGGCTGTGCGGGGTGGGGGCGACGAGTGCCTGCATTTCCACCAACACGGGGCGTGTCCCTTCGATGCCGGCAAAGACGACCGAGCCCGGGGCGGGGTCGCCGCGCCCGGAGAGGAAAAGCTCCGACGGGTTGGAGACTTCGGCCAAGCCGCCACCGGTCATCTCGAACACACCGATTTCATCGGCGGGGCCAAAGCGGTTCTTGACGCTGCGCAGAATGCGGAACTGGTGGCCGCGCTCGCCTTCGAAATAGAGCACGGTGTCAACCATGTGTTCGACCACGCGCGGGCCGGCGATTTGCCCTTCCTTGGTGACATGGCCAACAAGGATCACGCTTGCACCTTTACGCTTGGCAAAACTGGTGAGTTCATGGGCGGCGGCGCGCACTTGGCTGACGCTGCCGGGCGCGCTGTCGACATTGTCGGCCCAGACGGTCTGAATCGAGTCGATCACCACGAGGTCGGGCTTTTCCGCCTCCAAGGTCGTGAGGATGTCGCGTAGCGAGGTGGCGGCGGCAAGTTTCACCGGCGCCTCACCCAGCCCAAGGCGTTGGGCCCGCATGCGGACCTGTGCGCTTGCTTCTTCGCCTGAGACATAGATCGTTTTCAACCCCGCCCCCGAAAAGCGCGCGGCAGCCTGAAGCAGCAAGGTGGATTTGCCAATGCCGGGATCGCCGCCAACAAGGATGGCGCTTGCCGGAACCATGCCGCCACCAAGCACGCGATCGAGTTCGGCGATGCCGGATTGAGTGCGCGGCGGCGGTGTTTCTTCGGCTGAAAGATCAGTCAGGGTGAGTGTTGCGCCGCGTTTGGCTCCGAGCGATTTCGATCCGGGGCCGGTCGACAAGGGGGTATCTTCGACAATCGAATTCCATTCGCCGCAGGCATCGCAACGCCCGGACCATTTTGAATGAACCGCACCACAGGCGGTGCAGGAAAAGGATGTTGATTTTGCCATAAGCCGCTATTGCCCCATCGGGGCAGGGGCGGTCAAACCTATTCAGCAGCTTTTTCAGTAAGCGGAACGATGGTGCCGTCGGTGCGAGCCACGTCTTCGAGGCCGAATTCGGGAAGGATGTCGCGCAGGTCATCGCGTAGGCGTTGCAGTTGGCTAGCCGCGACGCTTTCCTCCAGTTCGACCTCATGCGCCCAATGGCGCAGTTCCTGGCAGACCTGTTTGGCTTTTTCGATGCGGCTGTTGAAGGCGTCGACCTCTTGTTGTCTTTGGCTCAGGAAGGCACGGGCGCGGCTGACTTTCTCCTCGGAGTAGACATCGGCCAATTCCTTGCTGATGAACGACATCTGGGCGGCCACTTCCAGAAGCGAGGGTTCAAGGTCGCCAAGGTCCGGATGATCCCGCAGATAGGCAAGGCGTTCGCGTACAGCATCGAATTCCGAGCTTAGCTGAAAAAGACCTTCGCGATCTGCCGCATGCGCAACCGCGTAGGCGCGTGCGATATCCTGCATTCCGATTTCGAAGCGCCGGTGGGAATTCTCAAGTCGCATGATCCGGCCGTTCATTGGGATGAGAAAACACATCAAAATGACCACAGCCGTAAGTGTGATCTGCGCGATCTGGCCAGCGTTGTCATAGTGCAGGCCATTAAAAACAGCACTGAATTGAAGCCAAGGCATCGCCCCAAGCGCGGCCATGAAGGTGACGGTGGACAACACCACGGCGGAAACAACGAAAGCAGCTACCGCCAAGCGCTGCATCAAGAACTGGATCAAAAGACAAAACGAAGTGACGTGGCTCGACATGACTTCCCCCCCAGAAAGCGATCTTACCCAAAGCATAGGCGAGTTTATGCCGGTGACCCCGAAATCCCCAAGGGGAAATTGTGCAGAATTGTGTCAAAGTCAGGAAAACCCGCAATGCGTGCCGCCTAATGTTTCTTATTGGGCAACAATCCGGCCGTTCCGCGGGGTTTCTCGGTGAAATACCCAATGATGATCGACGCAAGGATGCATCCGGTAAAGAGATACAAGCCCCATGCAACCTCAATCCGACCGACCCCAACGCCTTTGGACAAGGTGATGTACAGCGCGATCAGAAAGACATCGGCCATGGCAAGCTTGCCTAGGATTTGCAAAACCGGAAGTACTTTTCTGCGCAGTAGGCCGAAGTGAATGAGGGCGAGGCCAATGGTTTTCAAGTAAGGGGCAAAAAGCGCAAATGCGGTCACGAGCAGGGCGAGAAACACATCGCTTTCCCACAAGGATTGAAGGCCAGTGATGACGCTGATTTCCGACAGGCTGAACAGCGGCAGCAGCCCGGCGCGCATCAAGGGTGCAAACCAAGCGATCGGGAATAGCACCAAAAGCGCGAGATTGGCGTATTTCAACATTGAGCCCCCTAAAGCACACCTTCAGCGGTGAGTGGGCGGAAGAACCGGATGCAAAACATCAGAGGTCCGCGTGAAACTCTTCGATCAAGTGACGCACGACAGCGCGCATCGCGTGATCTTGGTCGTCCTCGGCGTGCAGGGCA
>DATFKJ010000410.1:0-3317 GCA_035268705.1 Roseovarius sp.
CAGGTGGATAGCCTGCCTGCGTTTCTGGAAACCTTGAAGCTTTTGCATTTTGCGGGGCCGTTACCATCGAACAAGGTGGTGTCGCTGTCATGTTCCGGAGGCGAGGCAAGCCTGATGGCGGACACGGCCGAGGCTCATGACGTCACCTTTCCCCCCTTGCCCCCGGCACAGGTAACACGATTGCGCGATGTCTTGGGGCCGATGGTGGCCCTTGCTAACCCTCTGGATTATCACACATTTATCTGGGATGACGTGGCTAAGATGGCCGATTGTTTTGCCGCCGCGCTTGAGGGCGAGGCCGCGATTGGCTGTTTGATCGTGGATTATCCAAGGGCGGATCGCTGTGATGCCGCGGCTTGGGAGTGTACGATTGAGGCGGGTGCGCGAGCCGTTGCGACGGCAGGCAAGCCGTTAATCATTGTGACCACGCTTCCCGAAGCGTTAACCGAGGATGTGGCAGCGCGAATTGTAGCGTCGGGGATGATTCCGATGCACGGATTGGACGAGACCCTTGGGGCGATTGCACACGCCGCTTGGTTGGGAAATCAAGCAGCGCCGTTAACACCTGTTACCCTGCCGGGGGAGCCTTGCAGCCTTGTCACGTTGAGCGAGGCAGAAGCGAAAAAATCCCTGTGGGCCAAAGGCTTGCATGTTCCCGGATCACTCAGGGTAGAGCGCGCGGAGGCGCTGATGGAGTCATTGGCCAGTGTCGCCGGGCCGACGGTGATCAAGGCCGAGGGTTTGGCCCATAAGACCGAGGCCGGTGGCGTTGTTTTTGTTGGAGAGGATAAGTCACAAGCCATTGAAATAGCGTCCGGAATGCCTTGCGATTCATGGCTTGTGGAAGAGCGGATCGAGGACGCTGTGGCTGAGCTTTTGGTGGGGGTGCTGCGCGATCCGGCGCATGGCTTTGTCCTGACGCTTGGGGCGGGCGGGACGTGGACGGAAATCCTTCAAGACAGCACTTCACTTTTGCTGCCCGCGTCGGATGACAACATCTTCAATGCTCTGAAAAAATTGAAGATTTACCCGCTTCTGACAGGCTATCGTGGCGCGGCGGCTGCCGATATCCGCGCCATTGTCAGGGCCGTACAAGCGGTGCAGGATTACGTGATAGACCACGCAGCAGAGATCGAAGAGGTCGAGGTTAACCCTTTGCTGGCCTGCCCGACCCGGGCAGTGGCGGTGGATGCCTTGATCAGAAAGGGAGAGGCAAGATGAGCGATGCGGTAAAAACAGACCGTCGGGGGCATGTTCTGGAGGTGACGCTGGATCGGCCCAAGGCCAATGCGATCGACCTGCAAACCAGCCGTGCGTTAGGGAACGTGTTTAAGGATTTCCGGGATGATCCCGAGCTTCGGGTGGCAATCATCACCGGTGCGGGCGAGAAATTTTTCTGCCCAGGCTGGGACTTGAAGGCCGCGGCAGATGGTGACGCGGTGGATGGCGATTATGGCGTGGGCGGCTTTGGCGGCTTGCAGGAGTTAAGGGGTCTTAACAAGCCGGTCGTGGCTGCCGTGAACGGGATTTGCTGTGGTGGCGGTCTGGAATGGGCGCTCTCGGCAGATATCATTCTGGCGGCGGATCACGCGCAATTCGCCCTGCCCGAGATCAGATCGGGCACCGTTGCGGATGCGGCCAGCGTAAAACTCCCCAAGCGCATCCCCTATCACATCGCCATGGAAATGCTGTTGACGGGGCGGTGGATCGAGGCCGAGGAAGCGCATCGTTGGGGCATGGTCAATCACTTATATCCCTCTGATATTCTTATGGAAAAAGCGCGTGAGATGGCTGATCTTCTGGCCAGTGGGCCGCCCTTGGTATACGCCGCGATCAAGGAGATCGTGCGCGAGGCCGAGGCGTTAACCTTTCAGGACGCGATGAACCGGATCACCAAGCGGCAGTTCGAGTCTGTCGATGTGCTTTACGACTCGGAAGATCAGCTTGAGGGGGCCCGCGCCTTTGCCGAGAAACGCGATCCAATCTGGAAGGGGCGTTAACCTTCGTAGGAGGCCTACGTTTTATACGCCTGTTTTGTGCGGAATGCGGGGCGTTTCGCGACGCCTCTGTACGTTTTATACATAAATCGCCCGCGCCAACCATTCTTTAACCCCTGTCTGTCATCCTGTCCCCTGCGAAGTGATTTGCGCGAGGGTTTTGGACAGTGACAGTGAGCGCCACAGAACGACAAAGGCCCCGGTGGGGACCGGGGCCTTTGCTGTGGCTTCGACGCGCCTTGGCGTGGTTTGCCGCGCTAGTTAGTTATGATTTCCGGCCCCATGAAAGTATTGGGCAGGAAGGTCGAGAACCATGGCACATAAGTGATCAAAATCAAGAAAACGAAGAGCACCGCAAGGAAGGGCAGTGCTGCGCGCACCACGGCCATCATCGGCATCCCCGCCACACCGGAGGTGACGAAGAGGTTGAGGCCCACCGGCGGGGTGATCATGCCGATTTCCATGTTCACCACCATGATGATGCCAAGGTGAATGGGGTCGATCCCCAGTTCGATGGCGATGGGGAAGACCAGTGGCGCGACGATGACCAGAAGGCCCGAGGGCTCCATGAACTGGCCGCCGATCAACAGAATAATGTTGACGATCACAAGGAACATCACCGGCCCAAAGCCCGCCGAGAGCATCGCCGAGGCGATCTGTTGCGGGATTTGTTCGTCGGTCAGGACGTGCTTGAGGATGAGCGCATTGGCGATCACGAACAGCAGGGTCACCGTCAGCTTGCCCGCCTCGAACAGCGTGTGCTTGGTATCGGGGTGGAAGAACGCCGTGATCAGGGCCTGAGGCTTTTTGAAAAGCGATGTGTTGCGCCCCTCGCCCTCGGTCGCCAATGGGCCCATGTCCTTGTAAACGAAGCTGGCGATGAAGAACGAATAGACAGCGGCCACGGCGGCGGCCTCGGTGGGTGTGAAGATACCGCCGTAGATGCCGCCAAGGATGATCACGATCAGGAACAGACCCCAACCGGCCTCGCGCCCCGAGGCCCAGATCTCGGCCCAGCCTTGCCAATCGCCCTTGGGCAGGTTTTTCACCTTGGCCATGACATAGATCGCCGTCATCAGCATGAGGCCGGCCATGAGGCCGGGGATGACGCCCGCAAGGAACATCCGGCCGACAGAGACCTCGACCGCAGCGGCATAGACCACCATGACGATGGAGGGCGGAATGAGGATGCCGAGGGTGCCGGCGTTACAGATCACACCGGCGGCGAAATCCTTGGAATAGCCGACCTGCCGCATGCCGGCGATGACGATTGTCCCGATGGCCACGACGGTCGCGGGCGAGGACCCCGAGAGAGCGGCG